>DATGAX010000196.1:0-3078 GCA_035312965.1 Acidimicrobiales bacterium | reverse complement strand
TGGCGAAGGAAATCTCCCTCCAGGATGTAACGGGTTGAGGCCCGATCCGGATAGCCACCACGTGCACCGGTTCCCCTTCGGTGACGACGTGACCGGCAGGCTCCTGTCAGGGAGCCTGCCGGTCGACGGCGCCCCCGAGCCGAACCGGGCGGTGGCCTCGCTGTTCGAAGCGGCCACGGGCCCGACGACACCGGCCGAGCTGGCCCGCGCCTCCGCCGTCGTGGCGGGCGGCGTGGATGCGGTGCTGGCATCCATCCCGTCCGCCACTCCCCCCGGAGGTCGAAGAATGCTCTCGAAAGTGCTCAGCGCCAAAGTGGCGGCCGCCGCGACTGTGGCCGCCTTCGGTGTGGGCACCGCGGCGGCCGCCGCCACCGGCTCCCTGCCGGGGCAGACGACCCATGCCAACCAGCACGCGGCCTTCGGGCTGGCGACGGCCGCCGCCCACGGCCACCATGGCCGGCCCGGGTCGACACCGACGACGGCTGCGTCCTTGTCCTCGACGTCCAACACGTCGCCCACGTCGAGCAGCATCCCGGCCACCGGCCCGGCCAACGTCAACGCCCAGTTCGGCCTGTGCACCGCCTTCCTGGCGACCAACGACAAGCCCTCGACGTCGTCCTCGGGGCGCTCGAGCTCCACGACGCTGCCGCACAACGACTCGTCCACCGCGTTCCGGGCGCTCATCGCCCAGAACGGAGGGGTGGCCGCCACGACCACCTATTGCAGGACGGTGGTCAGCAACCCGCCCTCGGGTGCCGCCAACGATGGCAAGGACGCCACCGACACCACCAACCCGGACGCAGGGAAACCGGCCGACGCAGGGAAGCCGGCCGACGCGGGAAAGCCGGCCGACGCAGGGAAGCCGGCCGACGCAGGGAAGCCGGGCACCACCCCCACGTCCGGCCCCCCGACCACCGAGCCGGCTGACGGCTCGACGCCCGGCGCCGTCCACAGCTCCGGCCGCCACTAGCCGCGACACCGCAGTAGACGCGACACGGCAGTAGACGCGACACGGGCCGGCCCACCGGAGTGAGCCGGCCCGATCCCCCGGGGGTATCGCTCAGGCGCTCAGCGGTGGCCCTGGTCGTGGGGAACGGTGACGGTGATGTCGGCCGTCCCCATCTGGCCGACGGCCTCATTCGGGTCGTTGGGGTCGGCCCCCCCCTGGTCCTTGCACATGACCTGGATCGTGTAGACCCGGTCGCCGTTGGGCCCCGAGCGCTCGGCCCGGACCTGGGCCGTGGTGGTCGCGGTGCCCGGGTCGGTGGCACTCCCGGAGTTGCCGGTGCCGCTCCAGTCGGTCAGGTGCGGGTTGCCCGCCCCCACGTCCTCGGCCCCGGTGGTCGGATCGACCTGGTTCTGGGTGATGGTGCCGACCGTGATGCTGGTCGAGTCACCGTCGTTGTCACTGTCGATGTAGTGGATGGTGATCGTCTGCATCTTGTGGTTGGGCGGCCAGAGCACCTGGGGGCTCCAGGTGACGGTGCCGTCGTTGCAAGTGGCCGTCTTGGCCGGCGTGGCGGCATGCGACGCCGACGCCAGGGCGGGTGTGACCACGCCCACAGTCAGAGCGGCGCCAGCGCCGATCAACAACGAGGTCTTACGCCTCATCAGGTCCTCCGTGTTCGGGTTGAGTTGGTTCCCAGCTGCCAACGAGCGACGCGAACGTGGACCGGCGCATCTGTCGCTCCGAATGCCACTTTACCCTTTTTGTCCGCTGACCAACCCGCCCGGCCATCGGTGCCGACTCAGGGAGATGGCCACGATCCACCGGCGGACCGGTTGCCCGTTGAATCCCTATATGGCCGGAGTTCGTCCCCTTCCGGAACGGGGCTTTCGCCCCAGGCCGCCCGAGTTCACGCCCGCCTTTGCTTGGTCCTCTCATAGGGAGCGATTACCCTCTGTGCTACGCGATGCCGAAGGTTGACGAGATGGTGCTGGTCTTACACAATTCGAGGCCTATGAGTCGGGCGGGGCATCTCCCGGCACGGGCCGGAGGGGCGGAGATGGCATGGCGGTAGAACCGCGGCTGGACACGTGGCTGGGGATCCTGCACGAGCACAACGGTACGGACATCCTGCTCACGGAAGGGTCCAGCCCGCTGCTGCGCGTCGACGGGCAGCTCATGCCGCTCGAAGGCGTCGACCCGCTCAGCTCCGACGACATCCAGGCCATCAGCCGCAAGCAGCTCGACGACGCCAAGGGCGAGCGGGTGCACCCCCGCTCCGAGGTGGACTTCTCCTTCTCCTGGAACGACAAGGCCCGCATCCGGGCCAACGCCTTCTACCAGCGCGGCGCCTGCTCGCTCTCCCTCCGCCGCATCCCCATGGACATCCCCTCCCCGGAGGAGCTCGGGCTGCCGCAGGCCATGTCGGGCATCCTCCGCAATCCGAGCGGGCTGATCCTCGTCACGGGCCCGACGGGGTCGGGGAAGTCGACGTCGATGGCGTCGATGATCGACGTCCTCAACAAGAACCGGCGCTGCCACATCATCACCATCGAGGACCCGATCGAGTACCTCCACGAGAACCACAAGGCGGCGGTGAGCCAGCGCGAGGTCGGCACCGACACCGAGTCGTTCGAGAACGCCCTCAAGGCCGTCCTCCGGGAGGACCCGGACGTGGTGCTGGTGGGCGAGATGCGCGACCTCGAGTCCATATCGGCCGCCCTGACCATCGCCGAGACGGGCCACCTCGTGATCACCACGCTGCACACCAACGACTCGGCCCAGTCCATCGACCGGATCATCGACGTGTTCCCGGGCGAGCGGCGCAACCAGATCATGGTGCAGCTGGCCGGCACCCTGCTGGGGGTGCTGTACCAGCGCCTGCTGCCCAAGCGGGGCGGCGGCATGGTCGCCGCCTACGAGCTGATGGTCGGGGTTCCGGCGGTGCGCAACCTGGTCCGGGAGGGCAAGACCCGCCAGCTGCGCAACGTGGTGGCCACCCACCGCCAGGACGGCATGCAGACGCTCGAGCACGCCCTCAACGACCTGGTTCGGCGGGACGTGGTCGACTACGAGGTGGCGCTGGAGGCCAGCCTCTACCCGCAGGAGATCGACAAGCCGCAGCCGGTCGT
>DATGAX010000195.1:0-5384 GCA_035312965.1 Acidimicrobiales bacterium | reverse complement strand
CAGGTAGCCCATCAGGCTGGGCGCGTCGAAGCCGTACGCCTCCGCCACCCACACCATGTCCAAGCCGGCCCTCTCCATCTCGCCGACCTGGCGGGCGGACTCCTTGAACCCGCCGGCATAGCTCAGCATCGTCGCGATCTTCATGTGAGGACCATAGGTCCCCGGTGCAGCTCGGCGTCCATTTCCTCCGCCGCCCGCCGCACGCCCGGGTCGGCCGCGGCGCCGACCAGGACGGCCAGCCGGTCCGGCGGCCCGGGGGGGCGCGGCGCCCCCGGCGGGATGATAAGCACCACCGGCTCTCCCCGCGACAGGGCGTCCAAGGCGGCGCCGGCGTCGTCGGTTACCACCCGGGTGAGGTTAGGTGCCGGCGCTCTGACAGTCTCTTGCCATGCCCGAGCCGACCCCGCCGCACGCCCCGCGCCACCCCCGGCAACTAGAAGCGCACGGCCGGGCCCGCACCGACGACTGGTACTGGCTGCGCGACCGCGACGACCCCGCCGTCATCGCCTACCTGGAGGCGGAGAACGCCTATACCGACGCCGTCATGGCACCGACGGTCCCGCTCCAGGAGAAGCTGTTCGAGGAGATCCGGGCGCGGGTGCAGGAGACCGACGCCGGTCCCCCGGCCCGCTCGGGCGGTTGGTGGTACTACTCCCGCACGGTGGAGGGACGTCAGTACCCGATCATGTGCCGCCGGCCCGATCCCGACCGCGGCCTGGCCACGGCCCAGGTCGCGGCGGCGGCCCGCGCCGGGCGCCCCGACGACGAGGAGGTCGTGCTGGACGAGAACGAGCTGGCCCAAGGTGACTTCCTCGCCGTCGGCGTGTTCGACGTCAGCCCCGACCATCAGCTGCTGGCGTACGCGGTGGACCTGGACGGATCGGAGGAGTACACGCTCCGCTTCCGGAGGCTGCCCTCGGGCCAAGACCACCCCGACGCCATCGAGGGCGTGTACTACGGGTCGGCGTGGGCGGCCGACAACTCCACCTTCTTCTACGTACGACCCGACGACGCCATGCGGCCCTGGCAGGTCTGGTGTCACATCCTCGGCACGGATCCCGCCGCGGACCGCCTCGTGTTCCAGGAGGACGACGAGCGCTTCTTCGTCGGGTTGGAGCTGAGCCGCTCCCAGCGGCGGGTGCTCATCGAGTCGTCGAGCAAGACGACCTCCGAGATCCGATGGATGGATGCCGGCGACGGCTCGGCGGCGGAGCCCCGAGTCCTGCTGCCCCGCCGTGAGGGGGTGGAGTACTCGGCCGAGCACGACGGTGACGGGTGGCTCGTCGTCAGCAACGAACCCGGCCCTGGCGGGGAGGCGAGCACCAACTTCCAGCTCCTCCGCATCGACGACGACGGGAGGGCCTCGACGGTCATCCCCCACCGACCCGACGTGAAGCTCGAAGGCGTGGACGCGTTCGCGTCCTTCGCCGTCGTGTCGGAGCGTTCCGCGGTCGACGGGCTGGAACGGCTGCGGGTCATCGAGCGCCGGGAGTCGGAAGGTGGCCGGGGATGGCAAGGTGGGCGGGGGTCGGGAGGTGGGCGGCCTGACGGCGTGGCCGGCCATCTGATCGAGCAGCCGGAGGCGGCCTACAGCCTGCTCGGCGGCCAGAACCCCGAATGGGACCAGGCGGCCTACCGGTTCGGGTACACGTCGCTCGTGACGCCGCGGACCTCGATCGACTACCAGGTCGGCGACCGCAGCCGCCACGAGGTCTGGACCCAGCTGGTGCCCGGTTACGACCGGACCCGGTTCCGCACCGAGCGGGTGTGGGCCACCGCCCCGGACGGGGCCCGGGTCCCGGTCTCGCTCGTGGCCCGGGCCGACGTGGCGCAGGACGGCTCGGCACCGGGGCTCCTGTACGGGTACGGCGCCTACGAGGTCAGCATCGACCCCACCTTCTCGGCCGTCAACCTCAACCTGGCCGAGCGCGGCGCCGTCCTGGCCATCGCCCACATCCGCGGCGGGGGCGAGCTCGGGCGCCGGTGGTACGAGCAGGGGCGGATGGAGCACAAGGTCAACACGTTCACCGACTTCATCGCCGCCGCGGAGGCCCTGATCGACGGAGGGTGGGTCGCCCCCGATCGCCTCGTCGCCCGGGGCGGGAGCGCCGGCGGGCTCTTGATGGGCGCGGTGCTCAACCTCCGACCCGACCTGTGGCGGGCGGTCGTGGCCGAGGTGCCATTCGTCGACGTGGTGACGACCATGTCGGATGCCAGCCTGCCGCTCACGGTCACGGAGTGGGAGGAGTGGGGCGACCCCGTCCACGACGAGTCGGCGTTCGAACGGATGTTGGGCTACTCCCCCTACGACAACGTGCGAGCCGGTGCGACCTACCCGGCGGTGTACGCCACCGCCGGGCTCAACGACCCGCGGGTCGGCTTCTGGGAACCGGCCAAGTGGGTGGCCCGGCTGCGTTCCGCCGGCGCCGGCGGCGCCGGCCGCCCGGTGCTACTGCGGACCGAGCTCGGAGCCGGGCACGGGGGGCCGTCCGGGCGATATGACACGTGGCGAGACGAGGCCCGGATTCAGGCGTTCGTCCTCGACCAGATGGGGTTGACCTGAGTCGGCGGCGTCGTCTTCGGGACCCGGCGCGAGGGGGTCACGCAGGTCCAGCACGCCGGCGGCGTAGCGGGCGGCGGCCGCAGTGAGGACGTCGGTGATCTCCACTCCGATGAGCTCCTCGCGTTCCAGCAGGGCATCGCGGAGCGCTTCGACCAGGTGGGCGTGGGCCGCCATCAGGGCCCGGACCTCTTCGCGGGCCGAGTCCAGGACGGCCTCGAGCTGCTGCCGGCTGGAGTCGTCGCTCAGCACCTTGGCCACGATGTTGACGTGGCCGCCGCCCTTGGCCGCGTCCAGCGACACCAGCGATCCGGCCATTCCGAAGCTGCCGACCATCTGTGCGGCCGCCTCGGTGGCGGCCTGCAGGTCGCCGGCCACCCCGCTGCTCGTGTCGCCGAAGAAGAGCTCCTCGGCCACCAGACCGCCCATGGCGATGCGGATGAGCCCCTCGACCTCGGACTTGGTGCGGGTGTAGCGCTCCTCCGGCTCGGAGTGGGCCAGCAGGCCCAGGGCCACGCTGCGCTTGACGATCGAGAGGACCTCGAGCTTGCGCTCCGGCGTGACCAGCCACGCCGTCACGGCGTGGCCGGCTTCGTGGGTGGCGATCGTCACCCGTTCACGGTCCGAGTAGGCCGTCGGCTGGGCCAGACCGAGCTCGGTCGTCATCTTGGCCCGCTGGAGGTCCTCCCAGCTGAGCCGTACCGACCCGCGCCGCAGGGCCCACACCAGCGCCTCGTCGAGGAGGTGTTCGATCATGACCGGCGAGTAGCCCATCGTCGTGGCGGCCAGGGTGTCGCGGTTCTCCGTCGAGTCCAGCTCGGGGGCGTGCTTCTTGCGGGCCAGGTAGTAGTCGATGATCTCCCGCCGATCGGACCGGCTGGGGAGATCGACGGTGATCGTCCGGTCGAACCGGCCCGGCCGGAGCAGGGCGGGATCGAGGTCGCCGGCCCGGTTGGTGGCGCCGATGACGAGGATGTTGGCCGGGGGGCACAGCGGCTTCTTGATCGTGTGGGACGCCGGCAGCCACCGGTTGACGACGTCGATGAAGAATCCCTTGACCCGGATGCCCATGGGGGGCTCGTCGAAGGACTGAAGCTGGATGAGCAGCTCGTTGACCACACCGGCAATGCCCTCGCCGGAGCCTCCGACCCCGGACCGGGCGGCGCCGATGGCGTCGATCTCCTCGATGAACCCGATGGCACCGCCCTCACGGCGGGCGTACTTGCGCAGGTCCTTGAAGAAGGAGCGGATCTTGCGCCCCGTCACACCGTAGAAGTGGGACTGGAAGGCGGTCGACGACACGAACAGGAAAGGCACGTTCGCCTCGGCGGCCATGGCCTTGGCGATGTAGGTCTTGCCGGTGCCGGGGGGCCCTTCGAAGAGGATGGCCCGGCGCGGCGTCCCGCCCATGTGCTCCTTGAAGGTCTTGTAGGCGAGGAACAGGTTGAGGGTCTTGACGACCTCCTCCACCACCACGCTGGCGCCCTTGACGTCGCGCAGCCCGATGCCGATCTGCTCCGGGCGGAACAGGACGTGCGGAGACCGGCCGGCTCCGACGATGGGCGCGAGCACGCCGATCAGGAGAACGACGAGCAGGACGATGGCGGGAGCGAACTTGGGGAGCCAGCCCGGTACATGAACGTCCGGCCAGCCGTAGGCGCCGGCGTAGTGGAGCGCCACCGCCGCCAGCACCACGCCGCCGACGACGTACAACCGCTTCAAGCGCTTCTGGCGGTGGCTCTCACGCGCCTGCGACACATCTGCCGAACGGAGCACATCCGAGTTGGCCAGGTTGAGCGTTTCCATGCGACTCCCGTTCTCTTCCCGCCTCGGGCGGTACCCAACGCTACGACGGGTAAAGCTCCACCGCCCCCCTTCGACCAGGCATTTTCCGCCTTTTCGGGGGTTGGCGCGAAGGTTCCGCTAAAGGCCGAAGCCGGGTGCGCCGACTAGGGCCGGCCGGGGAAGAGTCAGGCGGCGGTTCAGACGGTGAGACGCAGGCCCTCATAGGCGGCCAGGATCTCCGGGCCGTCGGCGCCGGCCGACCGGCGCGCCTCGGCCAGGATCTCGTCCAACCGGTCGTCACCGTGGGCCGGGTCGTGGTGGAACAGCACCAGCTTCCGGGCGCCCGCCTCCCGGGCCACCCGGATGGCGTAGTCGACCGTGCAGTGGCCCCAGTGCGACTTCTCGGCGAACTCGTCGGGCGTGTACTGCGCGTCGTGGATCAGCACATCGGCCCCCGACGCCAGCTCGAGCACCGGGCCCGAGATGGTTTCGAGATCGAGAGGAGCCTGGTGGTCGCTGATGTACGTGACGACGCGCCCATGCCAGGTGACGCGGTAACCCACGGTAGGACCGACATGGGGAACGGGCCGGACCGCGATGTCCGCCCCACCGATACGGAAGTCGTCCTTGAGAACCTCGTGGAACTCGTACCTACCGCGCAGCTCGCCGATGGTCACCGGGAAGTAGGGCGGTCGCATGAAGTCGTCGAAGAGATCCCGTAGCGACCCGTCCTCCTGCTGCGGCCCGTAGATGTGGAAGCGGGCCCCGGACCGATCGGCGGGCGGGAAGAACGGCAGCCCCTGCACGTGGTCCCAATGGATGTGGGTCACGAGCGCGGCGCCGGAGAAGGTGCCGTCCAAGGGCTGCGTGTCCCCGAAGCTGCGCAGCCCGGTGCCCAGATCGAAGACGATGGGGTCCTCGCCGTCGGACGTGACGGCCACGCACGCGGTGTTGCCCCCGTAGCGCATGTTGGCCTCGGACGGGCACGGGCAAGAGCCCCGCACGCCGTAGAACGTCAGATGCAAGAGTCCCAACTCAC
>DATGAX010000194.1:0-4493 GCA_035312965.1 Acidimicrobiales bacterium | reverse complement strand
ACCGGCAGCTCGCGGGCCTCCCCGCCCTGGTCGTAGCGAAGGCTCGTCACCTTGCCGTTGCCGGCGATCTCCTTCACCTTCGCGTCCATGATGAAGCCGATCTTGGGATTGGCTCGGGCGCGGTCCTGGAGGATGGGCTGCGCCCGGAACTCGCCGCGCCGGTGGACGATGTGGACCTTGCTCGCGTAGCGGGTCAGAAAGTCGCCCTCCTCCAGCGCCGCGTCCCCTCCGCCCACCACGGCCAGCTCTTCGCCCTTGAAGAAGGCGCCGTCGCAGACGGCACAGTAGGAGACGCCGCGCCCGGCCAGCTCCTCCTCGCCGGGTACCTCGAGCTTTCGGGGCAGGCCGCCCGCGGCCAGGATCAGGGCCGGCGCGCGGAGCTCGGCGCCCGACTCGAGCTGCACGACCTTGTCGTCGCCCTCGACGGAGACGGTCCTTACCGGCTCGTACTCGCGGGCGTCGAGGCCGAACTTGATCGCGTGCTCGCCCATCTTGAGGGCCAGCTCGGGGCCGAGGATGGACTCGATTCCCGGGTAGTCCTCGATCAGCTCGGTGTTGTGGAGCTGGCCGCCCAGGGGCCCGCGGTCGACCAGCACGGTCTTGAGGTCCATCCGGGCGGCGTAGAGGCCGGCGGCCAGGCCGGCGGGGCCGCCGCCGACGATGATCACGTCAAAACGCTCTGTCACTTCAATTGAAACCGGGGGCCCGCTCGATCTTATTCAGAGGGCCTAGCCGAACTTGAACTGGACCCCGAAGCCGCCCCTGGGCGTCTCACAGTCGATGTTGGCGAAGGGGCAGCCGATGGCGCAGGCCCCGCACTCGATGCAGTTCTCGTAGCTGACCAGGGTCTTGGCCGTCTCCGGGCTCCAGAGGTAGACGCCGGCCGGGCAGAAGTGGTTGCAGTACTTGCCGGTGCACTTCTCGGCGCAGACGGTGTGGTCGAGGACCCGGATGTGGGGATTGCCCTCGTCCTTCTTGTTGCGGACGGTGAAAAGCTTGTCCTCGAGCTTCTCCATCGCTGCCCTAAGTCTAAGGGGGGCCCCGGCGAGACCGCCCGAGTCTGCTGAAAGACACTTCCAAGAAGGCGAAAAGCGAGTTATCTTGTGCTGCTCGCGCGCGGACGGGCGAATAAGGGGGGAAAAGCGAGGGATGCTGGCAACTGGGCGCCGCCGAGCGGTGGCCGGCGGCGTTGTGCTACTTCTGATTCTGGGCGCCCTTCTCTATTTCTTCCTGACCCGGGGCGGCAGCGCGGCGCCGACGGCCCCCGCCCACCTCCAGATCTACGTCGGCACCGTCCAGATCGCCCCCACCGGGGGCAACTTCAGGGCCGCCGCCAACGGGGCGACCCTCGACGAGGGCGACACGGTCAAGACGCTCACCCAGTCGAAGGCGGCGATCAACTACGCCGACGGCTCCCTGACCCGGCTCGACTCCGACACCAAGGTCCAGCTCAAGGTCATCGACCACCCGGGGGTCTCCTACAACACCCACCTGCTGCAGACGACCGGCAAGTCCTGGAACCGGGTCAAGGCCCTGGTCGGCGGCTCGACCTTCAAGACCGACGGGCCCAACAGCTCGACGGCCGAAGCGCGCGGCACCGACTACCTGTTCTGGATCCTTCCCGACGGCACTATCAAGGTCGACGACTTCGGCGGCTCGGTGGACTTCACCTTCGCCGGCAAGACCGTCCACCTGACAGCCGGCCAGTTCTCGCAGTCGGCGCCGGGCGGACCGACGACCCCGGCCCCGATCCCCGCCGCCGACCTGAAGGATCCGTTCGTCCTCTTCAACCAGGCCGCCAACGCCAACCCGGGCGCGGACCAGACCGCGATCGGCCCGGACCAATTCCTGAGCACCGGCCAGTCGAGCAGCAACCAGGACGGCTACCTTGCCGACGGGAACAGCGACCTGGCCTTCACGCTCAATTGGCCCGGGTCCACCTTCGGCATGACCCTGGTCGGGCCGGACGGAACCGAGTACCCGGAGCACGCGTCCTCTACCCCTCCCTACACCCTGGTGGCCAACCACGCCCTGGCCGGGAGGTGGAAGTACCGAATACACGACCAGATCTCGGGGGACAAAGAGCCCTGGGAGATGGTGATCGGCCACCTCACGCCCTCGACCGGCACGCCCCAGGTCATCTTCCCGCCGTCGCCCAAGAAGTGCGAGTACACGGTCCTGGCCGGCGAGACCGAGAAGCATCCCTACCAGGCCTTCTCCTACAGCGGCAAGGTCAGCTTCAGCGCGACGACCGACCTGCCGTCCAAGATCCTGCCCGACTACGCGACCCTCAAAGACAACAAGGACGGCACGGCGGAGGTCACCTTCGCGCCGCCGATCGGCGTGCACCCCTCGGCAGACATCAAGGTGACCGTGAACGGCACCCTCGGAGGGGGCACGGCCAGCTCCGACTGCATCGAGCACGTGGTGGCGGGGACGGCCTCCTCACTGGGCGGCTCGGTGACTTCAGGTGGGTCAGGCGTATCCGGCGTCACGCTGGTCCTGACGCTGCCCGACGCCAGCACCACCTCCAGCGTCACCGATTCCGGCGGCAACTACCTGTTCACCGGGCTCGGCGCCGGCGATTACACCGACTCGCTGGTGGTCCCCAACGGGTACCTGGCGACGGGGCCGACGTCGCAGACCGAGACGCTCGACGGCGCAACCGCCGGAACCCCCCTCAACTTCGCTCTGAATAGGTTCGCGGTGGCGGTCACCTCGCTCCCTAACGGCTCTGTCGGCGATCCCTTCTGCTCGACGCTGAGCCTTACCGGCGGCGTAGCGCCGATCGCCTGGAGCGTGTCTGGCGGCGCGCTGCCAGCCGGCACCAGCTTCGACGGCTACGGCCACTGCTCGGGCACGCCGGTCGCGGCGGGGACCTACAACTTCACCCTGACCGCCACCGACGCGAACGGCCACCGGGCGAGCCAGGGCTACACGGTGCAGATCCTGCCCGCACCGGATATCACAGTGCCCGGTGGCCTGGCGATCTCGCCGCTCGACACCCTCAGGCCGTGGGACACCGGCTTTACCAACCCACAGGCTCTTGCCGCGACGGGCGGGATCCCGCCCTACTCGTGGTCGGTCGCCGCCGGGAGCCTCCCGAACGGGATGTCCGTCGATCCCGTCAGCGGAACCTTCAGCGGCGCTCCGTCGGCGCGCCAAGGCACGTATTCGGCGACGATCCAACTCACCGACTCGGTTGGAGCCAAAGCGTTCCGCAACGTGATCTTCAGGATCGCTCGCGCGCCGTCCTTCCAGACCTCTCTCCAGGGCAACACCGTTCGCGGACAGCCCTTCAGCCAAGCCCTCTGGTTCGACGGCGGTGTCGGGCCCTACACCGTGACGACAAGCGGGCTGGCCCCCGGCCTTCAGGCCACGACTTCTATCGAGCCCGGCGAGGGCGGCCCGCAGCCGGTGGTTACCGTGACGGGAACGCCGACGACCGACGGCACCTACACGCCGGTCTTCACCGTGTCTGACTCGGTCGGTGGGTCGGTGACCTGGAGCGGGATCCTGTTGGTGTACTTCCCGGCGCTGTCCATCTCAGTGCCGGCCTTCCCTGCCCTCGCCGTCGGCACGCCCGTGACGCTCCAGCCGACCGCTGCCGGCGGACTGGGGCCGAAGGCTTGGAGCGCATCCCTTCCGACTGGCTTGTCCATCAACGCGCAGTCAGGCCAGATCACAGGATCACCGACGCAAGCCGATTGCTTCCAGAACATGTGGGTGCAGGTCAGCGACAACTCCACCTCTGTGTACGTCCCCATTGCGCTGGATGTGGTGCCTGCGGGCGGCGCGATCATGTTCTGCTCGACGAGCGGTTCACTGCCTTCCGGCGACATCTCGCTCCCCTACTCGCAGCAGGTGAGGGCCATAGGGGGCGCGGCACCACTGCAGTACTCGCTGAGCGGCCAGGTCCCGGCCGGACTGGCGGTATCGGCGACGGATGGCACGCTTTCCGATGCGGGGTTCCAGACCGGCCAGGGCTCCACCTGGAATTTCAATGTCAACGCCACCGACGGGGGCAACAATCCAGCCACGAAGGCCGTAAGCCTGTTCGTCCACACCCCGCCGACACTGACCGGTGGACCAGGGCCCATCCCCCTGGCGGCCGGCGCGACGGGGACCTCCTACCAGGCGAACCTTGCCTGGACGAGCGCCGGGACTCCCGCGGCGCCGATCACGCCGGTTCTCGAGTCGGGTGCCCTACCAGACGGTCTCTACCTCTACGACTGCAGCAACGGCACGCCGTGCCTCTTCGGCACGCCGAGCGTAGCCGGCTCATTCACCTTCACGCTCGACGTCACCGACGCGTTCGGAGCCAAGCTGCTCGTCCCGGTCGCGTACTCGTTGCTCATCACAGACACGCCGATGACGTTCTCCGATCCCGGCCCGAACCTCCCTCCGAGCATGGTCGGAGACTCGAGATACGGCACGGGCTTCTTCGTCAGCGGCGGCTCGCAGCCGTTTACGTGGGCACAGAACGGGCTGCC
>DATGAX010000193.1:0-5340 GCA_035312965.1 Acidimicrobiales bacterium | reverse complement strand
CGATGCCTTCCTGCACGGCACGGGCCACGGCGTGGGCCTCGAGATCCACGAGGCCCCCCGTGTGGCGTCGAGCTCCACCGACGTCCTCGCCGCCGGCCACGTCGTCACGGTCGAGCCAGGTGTGTATCTTGCCGAGCACGGAGGGGTGCGCATCGAGGATACGGTCGTGGTGACCGAGGGTGGCTGCCGAGTCCTCACCAATGCGCCCAAGGAGCTGTTGGTGGCATGAGCCTGGTCTCGACCAACGACCTGAAGAACGGGATGTCCCTCAACCTGCCCGAGGGGCTCTACTCAGTCGTGGAGTTCCAGCACGTCAAGCCGGGCAAGGGCGGGGCCTTCGTCCGGACCAAGCTCAAGAACGTCCGGACGGGAGCCGTCATCGAGCGCACGTACCGGGCCGACGAGAAGCTGGACCAGGCGCTGATCGACAAACGGGAGATGCAGTTCCTCTACCTCGAAGGCGACAGCTACGTCTTCATGGACAACACCGACTACGAGCAGATGCACGCCTCGCGCGCCAGCCTGGGCGACGCCGCCTCCTACCTCAAGGAAGGGGACTCCGCCGTCATCCAGATGTACGACGCCGAGATCGTCGGCGTGGACCTGCCCGCCGCAGTAGAGCTGACGGTCACCGAGACAGAGCCCGGCGTGCAGGGCGACCGGGTCTCGGGCGCCCGCAAGCCGGCCGTCCTGGAGACGGGGATCTCCGTCCAGGTGCCGTTGTTCGTCAACACCGGGGACCGCGTCAAGGTCGACACCCGGACCGGCGAATACCTCACCCGGGCCTGACCGTGGCGCCCGGGGGCCGGCGCGAGGCCCGGGAGCGGGCGCTGTCCCTGCTGTACGAGGCCGAATCGAAGGGCGCGCTCCCCGAAGCGGTGCTGGCCGAACTGCCCGTGGCGCCCGACGAGTTCGCCGCCGACCTGGTCCGCGGCGTGGAAGGGCGGGCAGGGGAGATAGACGCCCTGATCGAGAAGCACTCCATCGGGTGGGCCCTGGACCGCATGCCGGTCCTGGACCGGGCCATCCTGCGTCTGGCCACCTACGAGCTGGTGGCCCGGGCCGACGTCCCCACCGCGGTGGTGCTCTCCGAAGCGGTCGAGCTGGCCGGCAGCTACTCGACCGACGAATCGGGTCGGTTCGTCAACGGGGTGCTGGCCTCTATCGCCCAAGAGGTGCGCTGAAGGGGCGGACCCCAGCCGCCCTCCTCAGGCGCGCTCATCTCCCTCCAGCACGGCCCGCAGCGCGGCCCGCCGCGGGTCCTCCCCGGCGGCCACGGCGGCCGCCGCCTTCTCGCGGACCGCGGTCCTCTCGGGAGGGTCGGTGAAACCCCACCGGGCCACGGCTTCGGCCACGGGGGCCTGCTCGGGCACGATCCCGGCGGCGGCGAAGACGCGGCAGTCGTAGGTGCGGCACGTCCGGGGCCGCTCGGTGTAGATGCTGCACCCGACGTCGCCCAACATGGGGCAGCGGCCCCGTTCGTCGTAACCCATCACCATGGCGCCGTCCTCCCGCCCGGGAGCAGGGACCAGCAGGCGGGGCGGGATCCGGCCGAGAGCGGCGGCTTCGTCCCGCTCGATCAGGACGAACTGCCCGGAACGGCAGCAGGCGGTGCAGCCCTCACAGGGCACGTCGGTGGCGCCGCCCTCGTCCAGGGCGCGGCGGAACTCGGAGCGCCAAGCGGCGAAGTCAATCGTCACCGCGGCTGACATATCCGAATCGGACAAGCCGGGCGAGAACGCCCAGTCCCGAGAACGCCGAGAAGGTCGCACCCGAAGCACATGAGGGAAGCGAATTCAAGAGGCCGAAAGTCCCTTCCGACGGTGAAGGCGTGCTCACACGTCTTCGGACGCACCTAGACGACGGCTTCACCCTGATCGAGGTGATGGTCGCCACGGTAGTGCTCGTGGTCGTGATGGCCGCCACCGCCCCCGCCTTCTTCGGGGCCATGCGCATCACCAACGTGACCGGGGAGCGCAGCCAGGCCACCAACCTGGCGGTGCTGGCCAGCGAGCAGATGCGGTCGCTGCCCTACACCGAGGTCGGCTACGCCACCACGCCCGCCTCTTGCGCCAACCCGGCCAGCCTCGGAGTCTCCGGCCTCGGCTCGACCGCCGCCCCGGTCGTCCTCACCTCGGCCGGGCCGCTGGACTCGCTGCCCGCGACCACCGTCGAAGGGCACACCACGTTCACCGTCCTGCGCTGCGTGTACTGGTCCGCCTCTTCCATCCCGGGCAGCACGGGCGCCTACAAGCAGACGGTGGTCAAGGTCTCGTGGCCCACCACCGGTGGGGTGGTGTCGGTGAGCCAGGTCTCCGCTCTCTACCCGGGGACCAACACCACGCCGACCACGACCCCGGCGCCGACGACGACCCTCCCGGCCCAGCAGCAGGTCGTGCTCCCGGTGTGCACCGCGGTGGACGACACCGCCAGCCCGTCGTCAGCCATCGACCTCTCCTGGACGGCCCCGGTCGGAGGAACGGCCCCCGACCACTACCTCGTGTACTACTCGACCTACTCGCCGGGCGGCGCCATCAGCACCGGGGTCAACCCGTTCTCCACCTCGCCGAGCGTCAGCGGCCTGAGCTGGGTGGCCACGGTGGGCCCGGGAGCCACCTACTACTTCCAGGTGGTCGCCGTCGCCGCCGACGGGACGGCCTCCAGCCCCTCCAACACCTGCTCGGCCACGACCACGTCACCGACGCCGCCATCGACCACCACCTACCACTCGGCGTCGTCGGCGACCGCCCTGTCGCTCGCCCTGGGCGGCAGCACCACCGCCTACACCGTCTCCTCCCCGGCCACCAGCGCCTCCAACAACGGGACGGGCAGCAACAACGCGACGGTCGCCCAACCGACCGTCGCCATACCCGGCGCCGACTCCTTCCTCTCGGCCAACGCGGCAACGCAGGTCGCCGAGGCCAACACCGACGGGACCTCCTATGCCTGCGCCGGCGTGCTCTCCAACGGCGCCACGTTGAGCGGTGGGAGCTCCTCGGGACCGTGCAGCATCAGCGGCGGCACGGCAGGAGGCGTATCCCTCAACCTGGCCGCCCTGCCGGGTGTCGGGACGGCCATCAACACCGTGGTCGGGGGCCTCACCCTCAACCTGTCCGGAGCGTCGGCCTGGGCGACGGGCAGCGCCGGCGGCTCCACCCTGACCGGATCGGCCTCGCTCAACGGGGCCACGGTGACGGTGTCGACGGTGGGCGGCCTGGTGTCCCAAACCCTCTCGCTCTCCCTGCCCGCCACCATCACGTCGCAGACCGACGTGGTGCACGCCATCACCGTCGCCATCAGTGGCAGCTCCAACTCGGTCATCAAGGCACTGGCCACCCCGCTGCAGACCGCCTTGGCCCCGGTGCTCAGCCTGACCGGGGACTACCAGAGCAGCTCCGGCGGGGTGCTTAGCGTCAGCGCTCTGCACATCTCGGTGCTGAGCGGGGCGGGCAAGGGCGACCTGGCCCTGGCGACGGTGGGGGCCAACACCTCGACCACGGTCACGACGTCGCTCGCCTGCAACGTGTCCTCCATCGTGGTCACGCCCTCGACCGGGACCAACGGCGGGGGGGTGGCCCTGACGACCTCCGGCCACCTGGCCGACGAGAACTCCTTCCAGCTGGCCGTGTCGGCCAACAGCACCTGCACGAACGTCCAGGTGGCCTACGCCCCGTCCGACTGCGTGCCGGGCGCCAGCGGCTGCGCCACCTCCTATGCCTCCCTGTCGGGGACGGGCGGGATCTACTACGGATCGGCGGGGACCTCTTCGACGGTGTGGAACGTCGGGACCACGACCTTCACGGTGTACGTCGGCAGCCCGGCGGCCGCGTACAGCCCCCTCGCCCAACAACAGGTCATCCTCTGCACGCAGAAGGGCAATTCCGGGAAATGCTGAAGGGCCAGCGGGCCGATCGACGGAAGCCGCGCCGCGACGACTCCGGCTTCACCCTGCTCGAGCTGGCCCTGGTGTCCCTCCTCTCCACGGTGGTGCTGGCCATGGCGGCCGGTTCCCTCATCTCCCTCCAGAACGCCACCTCCCGCAACGGGTCGGCCATCCAGGAGGAGCAGTCGGCCAGCCTGGTGATGGCCCAGATGGAACGGGACATCCGCTCGGCGTCCAGCATCTCCTTCCCGGCGGGCGCCTCTCCCTCCCAGCAACTCGAGATGACGGTCGTCAACGCCAGCGGCCCGGACTCCCTCGTGCTGTGGGTGTACAGCCCCGACGCGGCGACGCTCACCCGAGAGGTGCAGGTCAACGGGACGTTCGCGCCGACCGGCTCGGCCATCTCGCACATCACCAACGGTGCCACCACCCCGGTCTTCACCTACTCCGATCTGACCGGCGCCGACATCTCGTCGCACCCGACGTCGGACATCGAGGCGTGCACCACCGGGCTCGGGGTGAACGTGCAGATCTCGTCCACCACCTCGGGAGTGTCCGGATTCCAGGAGAAGGCGGAGGTAGCCCTCACCAACCACGTCGAGGCGCTCACCGCGCCAGGGAGCGGACAATGCGGATCGGCGTAGACCCGGTGGACGGCATGCGTGCAGAGGTCCATGCGGAGATGCCTGCGGAGATGCATCAGGAGAGGCACGAGGAAAGGGGCAGCCTGGCTGTCGCCCTCTCGGTGATCCTCGTCCTCGGACTGCTCAGCTCGGTCATAACGATCCGGGCCATCGGCTCGGCGTTCATCTCGAGCGGGCACCAATCGGCGGCGGCCGCGGTGAGCCAGGCCGACGCCGGGCTGGCCGACGCCCTGTACCGCATCACACAGGGTTCCACCGGCAGCGGGACGGCCTTCTGCGTCAAGGCGGGCGACTCCAAATGCGTGGCCTCGAGCGTTCCGGCCGCCCCCGGCGTGAGCTACCTCGCCACGCAGGTGAGCAGCACCGACTGGTTGATCCGATCGTCGGCGACGGTCAACGGCCAGACGGCGGCGGTGCAGGGCCACGTCACGGAGACCCCCCAGTACCCGTTCGTCCTGTTCGGCAACACCTCCCTCAACTTCAACGGGCTGGCGTCCGAGGCGTTCTCCACCTACGACCCCACGCAGCCGTCCGGCTCCTCCAACCCCGACACCACCAGCGGCGTGTCGATCGGTAGCAACGGCAGCATCGTCTGCAACGGTGGGCTGGGCACCAACGTGCAGGTCGTCTATTACGGCACCGGCGGGGTGTCGTCCACCGGGACCTCGGCGTGCGGCACCTACCAGAAGTACCCCAACCTGTTCTACCTGGGAGTGCCCACCGCGCCGGCCGGTGCCCTCTCCTGCCCCGGCATCCCGGCCACGCTGGGCGGGGTGGGGGTCTACGAGCTGGGCTCGGGGTACGCCGGGGCGC
>DATGAX010000192.1:0-4124 GCA_035312965.1 Acidimicrobiales bacterium | reverse complement strand
ATTGTGTGCGAAAATCGACAACAGTTGTCGAAAATCGCACACAATCGTTCGGTGCCGTGCCGTCCCCCCCGGCGGCCAGGAGCCTCGCCACCCCGCCGGCGCCCGGCGCACCATCCGCGAGACTGGCCCGATGCCCCAGTCGCTGGCCCCCCCGCCCGCCGCCGCCGGATCCAGACGGGTGGTCGCACCCAGTGTCGAGCGCATCACCGCCTCCCTCACCTTCGACGTCGCATCGGCTACCGCGCGGGGCGGCGCGACGGTCGACTTCTGCGGCGGGGCGGTGGACGGCCGACCCGCCCTCGACCTGCGCCAAGAGGTGGAGTCGGTCCGCCTGGACGGGCAGGACCTGACTCCGGACGACTTCGCCCACCAGGACCTCGGGGCCGGGCCGGACGCCATGATGCGGGTGCTCGACGTCGAGATCGAGGCCCAGAGCCGCCACCGGCTCGAGCTCACCTACCGGGTCGACTCGCCCGACGCCGAGGGATCCCAGCCCATCGGTTGGATGCCCGACGGGCTGGCCTTCGATCTGTGGATGTCCGACCTCCACCCCGGTCGGTACCTGGAGATGTGGGTGCCGGCGCCGTTGATCCATGACCGCTTCGCCCTCCGCCTCGAGATAGCCATCGAAGGCACGGACCGGCCGCACAACCTGATCGCCAACACGGCCGGCATCGACGCCGGCTCGACCCGGTGCTCGTGGTCGCTGGTCTACCCGGCCCACTTCACCGCCCTCTCCCCCATGCTGGTCGTGGCCCCGTCGGATCGGCTGGAGTCCCGCCGCAGCGCCGTCAACCTCCCCGGCCGGACCCGCTCCCTCGGTGTCGTCACCGCCCGCCACAGCGAGGCCGACGTCGACCTGGCCGCCTGCGAGGCCGACATCCGGGCCTGGCTGGTCTACCTGGCCGGACGCTACGAGCCGTGGGTGCACGGCGACACCTTCTGGGCCGTGCTGACCGGGCCCGGCCGCGGCATGGAGTACGACGGGGCGACGACCGCGTCGGTGGGGGCGCTGGAGCACGAGGTGTTCCACAGCTGGTTCGGTCGGGGGGTCAAGCCGGCGAGGGCCAGCGACGGCTGGATCGACGAGGCTTACACCACGTGGTCCACCGCATCCCGCCGCAGCGAGACACCCCGCTTCGCGGCCGAGGAGCTCGGGCTCGACGAGGAGCCGGTCGTGCTGTACCCGGCCCATCCGTGGTCACGGTTCACGCCCCTGGACAGCTACACCGAGGGTGCCCGCCTGTTCGCCGGGCTGGCCCACCTGATGGGCGGCGCCGATCGGCTGCGCGCCAGCATGGCGGACTGGTACCGGGCCAACGCCGGCGGCCTCGTGACGACCGACGGCCTGGCCGCCCACCTCAAGCTGTGGTCGGGCATCGACATCGGCCCGTGGTGGGCCCGCTACGTGCACGGGCGGGGCTGACCGAAGCCCCGACCGAGGCCCCGGCCGAGGCCCCCGACGGCGGGACGTCAGCCGTTGGGGCAGTAGCCGACCTCGATCTGCCCACCGGGTATGGGGTGGTGGACGCAGATCGGCGGCACTTTGGCAGCCGGCGCCGATTGGGCGACGCCGATCCACCCGGCACCGAGAGCTCCCAGCGAGACTGCCAGAATCACCACTTTCCGCTTCATTGGCGCAAAGATACCCGCGAGCGGAACGGAGGATCGGATGGCGCGGACTGTGCCTGTTCGCACGGGACCGACATCCGGCTGGGGCCCGCGGCCGCCTACCTGTGCCGGTAGGAGCGCAGGCGCCGGGCGCCGAAGCGCCCCGCCGCCCCGCCGGTGGCCAGCACCAGCAGCAGAGCGAGCAGCAGGTAGCCCAAGCTCAGCGGCTTACGGTTGGAGGAGAGCGAGGGATTGAGCGAGGCGTCGCCCCCCGGATGAGCCGCCCCCGCCGCCAGGGACCCGCTCGCGGCCGGGGCGCCCGGCGCCGACCCACCGGCAGCCTCACCGGAGGCGGGCACCGCGCCGCCCGGAACCAGGCTGGCCGACGAGGTCGCCGCCGACTTGGCGCCGACTGTGGGCTGGGTCGGGGCACCGAGGTCGTACACCCAGCCACCGCGGCCGTAGACGCCGGCGACCAGGTAGCGGCCGGTCGGGTCGAGCTTCATGCTCCGCACCGCGACCTGGGGCAGCCCGCGGCCGAAGCGCTCCCATGACGTGCTGCCCGCCTTGGCCGTGAAGACCCCGACATCGGTGGCCACGTACAGCTGCCCGTTGCGCAGGGCGAGGCGGTGGGCGTCGGCCCGGGGCAGATCGCCGGTGAGGTCGGTGAAGGTCTGGCCGCCGTTGTGGCTCACCATGACCTTCTGGTTACCGGTGGCCTTCGGGTCGGCCCCCATGACGATGAACTGGCGCAGGCCCACGTAGATCGTCTCGGGGTTCCTCGGGTCGACCGCGATATCGCTGATCTGCTCGTGGGGCAGGCCGGTGCTGGCCGCCATGTGCCAGCAGGCGGTGCTCAGCTCGGCCGCCTTGCAGCCGGGCTCGACGTTGGTGGCGATCTGGCTCACGACCTCGGTCGGCGTGGCCGCGGTACCGCTGGCGAGCGACGGGCGGCACACCGAGCAGAAGGCGACGTAGTCGACCGGCCCCCGGCTGAACACGGCGGAGGAGTCCCAAGATCCGTGAGGGGCGGCCGGCGGGGTGAAGACGGTCTGCCACGTGGAGCTGGTGACCTCGGTCTCGGTCGGGTCCATGGTGATGCTGTTGGGACCCTTGGTCGTCTCGTCGACGTTGCCGGCCGCGGCCAGCAGGTGGTTGGGATCGGTGTTGTCGACCGTCCACGGCGAGAGGAAAGTGGCGCCGGTGGCGTTCCCGGTCGGCGTGATGTTGATCGTGTGCAGCATGTCGTCCGTGGTGGCCAGGATGGTCTGGCCGTCGATGCCGCAGTAGTAGGACTGCGCGTTGGCTCCGGGGAAGACGTAGACACCGTCACCACCGCACACCTGGTAGGCCGTGCCGTTCGGCTTCACGTGGGCCACGCCGTTGTCCTGGAGAGCGAGCAGGAGCGAGCCGTCCTGCAGGCGGGTCACGTCCCAGGGCAGGACGGTGGGCGGCGTCCCCAGCGAACGCCACGTTCCGTTCTCGAAGCCCTGGTAGGCGGCGCCCGTAGAGTCGTTCACCGAGTGGGCGTCCTGGCTCCACCAGCCGCCGTCGTTACCGGCGTACAGGCGGAACCCCGTCGGCGTCTTGGCGAAGGCCGCGCTGTGCTGGTCGGGGTGAGTGGTGCCGCCGCCGTAGCCGGGGACGGCCGAGGGGCAGGCCACACCGTTCGTGTTCGGAGGCGTGTTGTAGTAGGTGAGGAAGCCGCACACGTTGGCGTACTTCTCGATCGCCGTCCAGGTGGTGGACGGCACCGGCAGGGCGCCTGTCGGGTCGTGGTACTCCCCGGTGAACGCCTCCTCCAACCCGATGTATACCCGGTTGGGGTCGACGGGGTCGGCCTGGACCCAGTTGTTGTACGAGGACTGGACGCCGGGCCCGTAGCTGATGGCGTAGCCCGCCGCCGAGGTCGACCCCGCGAAGGCGGTCGCCAGGTTCTGCGGGGTGGCCTCGACCTGCCACGTCGCCCCGTCGTCGGCCGAGCGGTACAGCCCGTTGAGCTCGCTGTTGCCGTCGAGGCAGACCGGGAGGGCGGGCGTGTCCTCGCAGACGTGGGACCCGGCGGTGCGGCCGGCGTCGGCAACGAGGGCCCACAGGAGACCCTTGCCGCCGGGCGCGGTGGAGTAGGCGAGGCTGGTCCGCCCCACCGGGTCCGAGCTGGCGCCCATCCACGTCAGCTGCGACGTGCTGGCCATGTAGGAGAACGACGAGCCGCCGTTGACGGACCGGTACAGGCCGTTCCCCTCGCCGATGACACCCGTACCGGTGTACACCTTCTTGCCGAAGCCCCAGCCGACGGCCACCGTGACCTCGTTCGGGTTGTACGGGTCGACGGCGATCGAGGTGACCCAGTTGCCGAGCGGGTGCTTGGTGTGCGTCGGCAGGGCGACGTGCTGGAAGCTGCGGCCGTGGTTCGTCGAGCGCCACAAGCCGTACGTCGTCGCGACGAAAACCGTGCCGTTGGGAGCGACGACGATGGAGTTGGTGCCGTAGCCGTGCGTGTTGTGCACCGG
>DATGAX010000191.1:0-3987 GCA_035312965.1 Acidimicrobiales bacterium | reverse complement strand
CGTCCACCGTCGCGTTGAAGCCCTCCTTGTTCGTGAAGGGATTGGGGGACTGGGCACCGTGGGTCAGTTCGAGGTAATGGTTCGCCTCAAGCGTGAGATGGACGGCCGCCTCCCGCACCGTCCAGCTCCCCGGGAGGATGGGCGCGCCGGCGTCGGGAAGCGACCCGACGAGGGCGGCAACTCGGTCGGCCACGGCCGAGAGGCCGGTGCGGGCGGCGTGCAACACGTCGGTGGCTTCCACGGTTCGGGGTCCTTTCCTTGCTCGGGTCTCCGCCAAGATCCCACTCCCCGATGGCGCCCCTGTGGCGCGACTGTGGCGCGGCATTACCCTGAGCCTGTTGTGATGAGGCGGGCGGATTTACCGCTACCTGGCCGGGCAAGGCGCGTGGGGTGAACAACACACAGCGGGGTATCGAGGTTCGGCTCCTGGGCCCGCCGGAGGTGGCGGTGGCCGGGGCGGCGGTCGAGGTCGGCAGCGCCAAGCAACGGGCACTGCTCGCCGCCCTCGCTCTCCACCCGAGTGAGATCGTCTCCACCGAACGGTTGGTGGACGCCCTATGGGGTGATGACCCCCCGGAGAGCGCCCAGACAACCCTGCGCAGCCTGGTCTACCGGCTGCGCCGGACGCTGACCGGCGGGGATGGCGACGGCCCGGGATGGTTGTCCGGGAAGGGATCGGGCTACCAGCTGGAACTCGGACCCGACGATGTGGATGCCACCCGCTTCGAGGGCCTCCTCGCCGCGGGCCGGGATGCCCTCGCCCGAAACGATCCCGCTGCGGCCATCCGGGCGCTGAAGGAGGGACTGGCCCTCTGGAGAGGCTCAGCTCTCGGCGAGCTCGCCTCATGGCCGTTCTTCTGCGCCGAAGCCAGCCGCCTGGACGAGGCCCGCCGCGGCGCCGTCGAGGACCTGGCCGACGCCGAACTGGCGGTCGGGCGCCACGCGGATGCGTTGGGCCGGCTCGAACCCCACGTCGCCGCCAACCCGTTGCGGGAACGGGCCTGGGGGCAGCTGATGCTGGCCCTGTACCGGCTCGGAAGACCGGCTGACGCCCTGCGTGCCTACCAGCACGTCCGCCATGTCCTGGCCGAGGAACTCGGCATCGACCCGAACCCGCGACTGCGCGATCTCGAGGCGGGCATTCTCGGGCACCGGGCCGAGCTGCTCCTGCCCGCCGACCGGCCCGCCGCCCCCGGCCCGCCGGTTCCACCGCGTGACATCGGCGACACGGTGGCGTTCCTCTTCACCGACATCGAAGCGAGCACCCGCCGGTGGGAAGGCGACCGGGAGGCCATGGCGGCCAACCTCGCTCGTCACGACAAGCTCCTCACCGAAGCGTGCGAAGCCTGGGGCGGCCGGGTGTTCAGCCACACCGGCGACGGACTCTGCGCCGCCTTCCCCACCGCCGCCGGCGCCATCGGCGCCGCCGTGGCCGGACAGGGGGCGTTGGCCGGTGAGCGCTGGGACGAGCCGCTGCGGGTCCGCATGGCGGTCCACGCCGGCGCGGCCGAACGCCGAGCCGACAACTACTTCGGGCCGACACTCAACCGGACCGCTCGTCTCCTGGCCAGCGCCTGGGGCGACCAGATCGTCTGCTCCGCCGCGGCCGCCGACCTGGCCGTCGACCAGCTCCCGGGGCAGGTGACACTGGAGGACCTGGGTGAGCAGCGCCTGGCCGACCTCGCCCGGCCCGAGCGCGTCTTCCAGGTGGCCCACCCCACGCTGCCGGCCCAGTTCCCCCCGCTCCGGACTGCTGACGCACCCCGCCACAATCTGCCCGCCGCCCTCACATCGTTCGTGGGTCGGTCCGATGAGATCGCCGAAATCATTGGCCTGCTCGGCCGGTCCCGGCTCGTCACGCTGGCCGGACCAGGCGGCGCCGGCAAGACCCGCCTCGCCCTGGAAGCAGCCGGCGGAGTGCTCGAACGCTTCCCCGACGGTGTCTGGCTGGCCGAACTGGCGGCGGTGCGTGACCCCGCTCTTGTCGGCCCCGCTGTCGCCGCCTCGGTGGGCCTCGATCCCAGTGTCCTGGTCGGATCGGGGCGTCCGTTCGACCAAGCCCTCTGCGACCAGCTCCGCCACCGGCGTCTGCTGCTCATTCTCGACAACTGCGAGCACCTCGTCGGAGCCGCCGCCACACTGGCCCACGCCATCCTCACCCGGTGCCCTGATGCCGTCGTACTGTCCACCAGCCGCGAGGTCCTCGCCGTCGCCGGCGAAGCCATCTTCCGGGTCGGACCCCTGTCCCTGCCGACGGCCGCGACAACCAGTTCGGAAGGCCTGGCCGGCTCCGATGCCGTGACCCTGTTCTGCTCCCGGGCCCGGGAGTCCACCGCCGGTTTCGCCCTCACCGAGGCCAACGCCAGTGCCGTGGCCCGCATCTGCCACCGCCTCGACGGTATTCCGCTCGCCCTTGAGCTGGCCGCCGCCCGGATGCGTCTCCTCGGCGCCCAGCATCTCGCCGACCGTCTCGACGACCGGTTTCGGCTCCTCTCCGGGGGTCCCCGCACCGCGGATCCCCGGCACCAGACCCTCCAGGCGGCCATCGACTGGAGCCACGACCTCCTCTCCGAAGCGGAGCGGACCGTGCTGCGCCGCTTGGCCGCGTTCCCGTCCGACTTCAGCCTGGAAGCGGCAGAGGCGGTGGCCGCCGGATCGGACGAGCTGGAGGGCCCGGACGGCTTCGAGGTGCTCGACATCGTCGGCCGCCTGGCCGACAAGTCGCTGGTCGTCGCCACCCAGGATGACGACGGCTGGGCGATCCGGTACAGGCTCCTCGAAACAGTGCGGCAGTATGCGACCGCCAAGCTGGCCCAAGCCGGGGAGACCGTCACGATCCGGTCCCGGCACCGGGACTTCTTCACGCCTTCCGGTGCTGACTGGTTCACGGTGGCGAGCGCCGAGGGGCCCTGGATGCGATGGGCGGATACCGAAGTCGACAATTGCCGGGCGGCCCTGGAATGGTCCGCGGAACAGGGCGACGACGAGGCGATCCTGCTCCTGGCGACGCGCTGGTGGGTCTACTGGTACTTCTCGGGCACGGCCGATGCCGCCGATTGGTTGGAGCGGGCGGTGGCCGCGCCAGGCTCCGGACATGTCTCGTGGCGGGTCCAAGCCCGGATCGGGCTGGCGCTGCTCCTGGTCAACCTTGACCGGGACGATGAGGGGCGATCGCGACGACTCATGAGCGAGGCTCTTACCCTCGCTCTCGAACATGGCGACGCCGAGGCGGCGGCCTTCGCCCGGCATTTCCTGGCTCAGTTCGCCGCCGCCGACGGTCGCCTCGACGAGCACGACACCTTGATGTCCCAGGCCATCGAGACGTTCCGCTCGTGCGGGCGTTCCCAGTTGGAGGCCTTCGGCTACGCCAATCTCGCCTGGACCTCCATGGCGCGCGGGGACCTCGATCAGGCGCTTGGACAGTGTGAGCGGGCATCCGTACTGATCGGTGAGGCCGACATCTACCTCCGGCCCCACGTGCTGGCACAGCTGGCCCTCACGGAAGCGGCGACAGGTGACGCGGTGCGAGCCGAACACACCGCGGCGGAAGCCGTCAGCGCCGCCCGCTCCCTCCCGGGTCGCCAGATCCTGGTGATGACCCTCGTCCGCTCCGCCGAAACCGCGGTCATCTCCGGTCGTCCTGAACAAGCGCCCGCGGTCCTCGACGAGCTCCTCGGTGTCCTGCGGGACCTCGGCACCCGGATGTGGGTGGCGGAGACGCTCGAACTGACTGCCATCGTCCTCGCCCCCCGGAGGCCCGAAGCGGCCGCCACCCTCCTCAGGTCGGCCATAAGCCTGCGGGGAGCGATGCGCGAGGAGTCCGGGGTGTTGGTCGTCCTCACCGAGCGGCTGGCCGCCTGCCGTGCGGAGGTCGGCGCTTCACTCGGTACCGCCCCGGCCTCGGAGCACGAACACAACGGGGCGGCGATGGACCCGGCCGAGGTCCTCTCATACGCCCGGGCTCAGCTCGGGTCCACGACGACCCCG
>DATGAX010000190.1:0-5383 GCA_035312965.1 Acidimicrobiales bacterium | reverse complement strand
GACCCGGCCAGGTCGGGCCGGCCGGCGTCAGTCCCCGCCACGCTCGCCCGCCACCTCGTCCACCAGGGCCGCCACCTCGTCCGCCGCCCCCGGGCGCCCCAGGGCGCGGGCCGCGGCGGCCATGCGGAGCCGGGCCTCGGTATCGGCCAGCAGCCGGTCCAGCTCCCGGGCCAGCCGGCCGCCGTCCATCTCATTGTCGGGAACCAGCACGGCGGCGCCCGCCTCCGCCAGGCGGCGGGCGTTGACCGTCTGGTGGTCGCCGGGGGCGCCCGGCAACGGGACCAGGACGCAGGGCAGGCCGACGACGGCCAGCTCGGCCACCGTGCTGGCCCCGGCCCGCTGCACCCCGACGTCGGCGGCCGCGAACAAAAGGGGCATCCGGTCCTCGAACTCGACGGGGCGGTAGTCCAGGCCACCGGCGGGCAGCACCGGGGGCGCCGTCATGGCGGCGGCGAAGTCGCGCCGACCGATCACGTGGTAGATGCACACGTCGGCCCGCTCCGCCCACATGGCGGCCAGCTCCCGGACGGCGTCGTTGATCCGCCGGGCACCGAGCGAGCCGCCGGCCACGGCCACCACCGACCGGTCGGCCGCCAGGCCCAGCGCGGCCCGGGCCGCAGCACGGCCGGCCGCTGACGTGTCGGCCGACACCATCTCCGGGCGGACCGGGTTGCCGGTCACCACGGCGCGGGGCAGCGGCGTCCCCTCGAACGAGACGGCGGCGGCCCGGGCGAACCGGCCGGCCAGCCGGTTGGCCACGCCCGGCACGGCGTTCTGCTCGGCCACCACGACCGGCACCCTCCAGAGGACGGATGCCAGCACGGCGGGGGCGCTGGCGTAGCCGCCGACCGACACGGTGACGGCGGGCCGCAGCCTCCGGACCAGGACGACAGCCCGAACGAAGGCGGCGACCAGGCCGGCGACGGCGCCCACATTGGCCGCCGTCAGCCGCCGGGCGATGCCCCGGCCGGGGAGGGTGGTGAGCTCGAACCCGGCGGCCGGCACCAGCCGGGTCTCGATCCCGCGACGGGAGCCGACGAAGCGGATCGACGCTGGGTCGTGGCCGCGCCCGACCAGCGCGGTCGCGATGGCGATGGCGGGGACGACGTGGCCGCCTGTGCCGCCCCCGGCGATGATGGCCCACGTGCCGCCGGGGCGGCCGGACGGGCCGGCAGGGGAGGCAGCCACCAGCCCTACGACTGCTTGGCGATGTTGGCCAGGATCCCGGCGCCGAACAGGGCGATCACCAGCGCCGAACCACCGAAGGAGACGAACGGCAACGGCACGCCCGTGACCGGCAGCAGCCCCACCACGGCGCCGATGTTGATGAGCGCCTGGCCGACCAGCCACGAAGTGATGCCGGCGGCGACCAGCGCGGCGAACCGGGACGGGGCCCGGCAGGCGATGCGCACGCCGACGAGAGTGAGGGTGAGGAACAAACCGCTGATGAAGAAGCCCCCGACCATGCCGGTCTCCTCCCCGATGATGGCGAAGATGTAGTCCGTCTGGGCGTTGGGAAGGTACCCGTAGCTGGCGATGCTGGAACCGATCCCGTCGCCGAGCAGGTGCCCGTGGCTCAGGGCGAAGAGGGCTTGCGCCTCCTGGTAGCCGGTGTTGCGGGCGTCCTTCAACGGGTGCAGGAAGGAGATCATGCGCCGCCACCGGTAGGGGGCCGCCTTGGCCATGACCAGCAGGAGGAGGCAACCGATGCCGCCCATGGCCAGCAGGTTGCGGGCCGGCAGGCCGGCTGTGAACAACATCCCCACCGCGATGACGATCAGCACCATGGTCGTCCCCATGTCGGGCTGGGCCATCACCAACGCCACGAGGAGGGCGAGCATGGCCAGCACCGGCCCGGCCTGGAACATCCAGGAGCGGCGCCCGGCCCGGCGGTCGAGGACGTCGGCGGCGAAGAGCACGAGAGTGAGCTTGGCCAGCTCGGACGGTTGGAGCTGGACGGTCGAGGTCCCGATCCACCGGGATGCGCCGTAGGCCCGCATGCCCACGCCCGGGGCCAGTACGGCCAGGAGCAGGAGGACGGTGGCGTACATCATCAGCCGGGCCGGGCGCCGCCACGCCTGGTGGTCCACCCGGGACGCGAACGCGAACCCGCCGGCGCCCATCATCAGCCAGATCCACTGCCGGATGAAGAAGTGCCACGGCGAGCCGTAATTGTCGAGGCTGACGATGGACGAGGCCGAGAGGACCATCACCACACCGACCAGGCACAGCACCACGAGGAGCAGGACGAGGATCCAGTAGGTCCCGCCCTTGGCCGCGGCCCGCCGGTGGGCCGGGCGGGCACCAGGGGGGGCCGGTGGGCGGGCGGCGCCCGGTCGTTCGCTGGTCAGCATGCGGTTCCCCCCTGGTTGGTGCGGTGTCGGACGATGCGGGCGAAGTCGTCGCCCCGGGCGGCGTAGGAGCGGTACCAGTCGAAGCTGGCGCAGCCGGGCGAGAGCAGGACGGCGTCGCCGGGGACGGCGCAGGCGGCGGCGGAGTCCACGGCGGCGTCCATCGAGCCGGCCAGCGAGGTCGGGACCAGCCCGGTGAAGGCTCTGACCACCTCGGGGCCGGCTTCACCGATGCCGACGACGGCCCGGATGGGCGGGACGGCGGCGGCCAGGACGGACAGGTCCAGCCCCTTGTTGCGGCCGCCGGCGATGAGCACCACGGACGGGAAGCCGGCCACTGCGGCCAGGACGGACGCCGGGGTGGTGGCCTTGGAGTCGTCGTACCAGGCGACGCCACCCGAGGAGGCGACGAGGGCCACCCGGTGCGGGAGAGGCGGCGTCGAGGCGAGCGCCTCGCGGCAGGCTTCGGGGGTGGCTCCGGCCGACATGGCGACGGCGGCCGCGGCGAGCGAGTTGGACACGTCGTGGGGCAGGGCGCGGGGTAGCTCTTCGACGGCCATGATGGGCTCGCCACCGGGCCCGGCGAGGTCGGAACCGGACACGGAGAAAACGGCCGGCCCCTTCGTCGAGTAGCCGATGCGGGCCACTCCGGCCGGTGCGGAGGCGACCCGGGCGGCTACGACGGGATCGTCGGCATTGAACACGGCCCGGTCCCCGGTGCCCTGGTTGTCCCAGATCCGGGCCTTGGCCGCGGCGTAGTGCTCCATGTCGGGATGCCAGTCGAGGTGGTCGGGAGCCAGATTGAGCCAGCAGCTGACCGAGGGCCGGAACCGTCCGGTGTACTGCAGCTGGAAGGACGACACCTCGGCCACGACGAACTGGTGGTCGCCCTGGACGGCGTCGATGAGGGGAAGACCGATGTTGCCGGCCGCCACCGCCCGGAACCCCGACCGTTCCAGGATGGCGGTGACCAATGTCGTGACAGTGGTCTTGCCATTGGTGCCGGTGATGGCGAGCAAGCGGGTGTTGGGGCTGGCCTCGCAGACCTCGGACGCCAGCTCGACCTCCGACCGGACGGGCACGCCGGACTCGGCGGCCACCCGGTACACGGGATGGGACACGGGAACACCGGGGCTCGGCACGACCAGCCGGGCCGTCCGGAGGCACTCCCCCCAGCCGGCGGCGGAATCCGGGGGGGCCATGACGTCGACGCCGGCGGCGCGCCCGGCGGCGATCATCGGGTCGTCGGCGTGGTCGTCCACCACGATCACGGACTCGTCGCGGCCCGCCAACCAGGCGGCCACGGCTCGGCCGGTCACGCCGTAGCCCACGACGACCACGCGCCCGCCGGTCATCCCGCCCCACCGTGGGAGAGGAAGTCGGCATAGAAGGATCCGAGGCCCAGCGCGGTGAACAGTCCGGCCAGGATCCAGAACCGGACTATCACCGTGGTCTCCGGCCAGCTCAGCAGCTCGAAGTGGTGGTGGATGGGGGCCATCCGGAACACCCGGCGGCGGAACAGGCGGAAGCTGGCCACCTGGATCATCACCGACAACGTCTCGAACACGAACAACCCGCCGATGATGGGCAGCAGGAGATCCACGTTCTCCAGGAGCGCCAGCGTGCCGATGGCCGTCCCGATCCCGAGCGACCCGGTGTCGCCCATGAAGATGCGGGCCGGGGCGGCGTTGAACCACAGGAAGCCGGCGCAGCCGCCGATGAACGCCGTGGCCATCGTGGCCTCGTCCAGCGGCGCCGGGTTGCGGTACAGGCCGAAGTGCTTGAGCTGGTAGAAGCCGATCACCGCGAAGGCGGCGAAGGCGAACGTGGACGACCCCGCGGCCAACCCGTCCAGCCCGTCCGTGAGGTTGACGGCGTTGCTGCAGCCGACGATGACCAGCACGGCGAAGATGACCCAGCCGGCCTTGCCCAGATCCACGCCCAGGCTGTTGTACCGGGTGAACGACAGATGAGTGTCGACCTTGAGCCAGGTCACGGCCAGGATGGCGAAAGCCAGCGCCACGACCAGCTGGAGGGCCATCTTGGCCCGGGCGTTGAGGCCGAGGCTGCGCTGATGGTGGACCTTTATCCAGTCGTCGGCCAGGCCGATGGCCGACGCGGCACAGACGGTGAGGATGGCGAGCAGGCCCCTCGTGGTGAACGTCGCCACGGTGTGCGACACCAGCCAGCCGGCCACGGCCGAGCCGATCAGGGCCACACCGCCCATGGTCGGGGTCCCGGCCTTGCTCAGGTGGCGCTCCGGGCCGTCCTCGCGGATCTGTTGCCCGATGCCCCGGCTGCGCAGCCAGTTGATGAGCAGCGGGGTGGTGACGAGGGCCATCACCATGGCCACGCCGCCGGCCAGGAGAAGGTCCTTCACCGGCCGCCTCCCTGGCGGGAGTCGAGGATGCGCCTGAGGGCCTGGGTGGCCACCTCCACGTCGTCGAAGGGCAGGACCCGGCCGGCGATCTCCTGGCCCTTCTCGTGGCCCTTGCCGGCGATGACCACCACGTCCCCGGGCGCCGCGGTGGCGAGGGCGGTGGCGATGGCGGCGGCCCGATCCGGGTCGGCTTGGACGTTGCCCGCCTCGGCCGCACCGGACAGGACCTCGGCGATGATGCGGTCGGGGTCCTCGCTCCGGGGGTTGTCGGAGGTCACGAGGACCAGATCGGCCAACCGGGCCGCCGTGGCCCCCATGAGGGGCCGCTTCTCGCGGTCGCGGTCGCCACCCGCGCCGAACACGGCGACCAGGCGCCCGGCGCAGATCTGCCGCGCCGCCTCGAGCACCTTGGCCAGCCCGTCGGGGGTGTGGGCATAGTCGACAACCACGGCGAAGGGCTGCCCGGCGTCCACCAGTTGGAAGCGGCCGGGGACGGACTCGACGGCGGCCAGCCCGGAGTCGATGGCGTCGGGTGCGATGCCGAGCCCGGCCGCGCACGTGGCGGCGGCCACCGCGTTGGCGACGTTGAAGACGCCGCCCACCTTGATCGTGTACGCCCGGCCGCGCCAGCGGAAACTGGATCCGCGGGGTG
>DATGAX010000189.1:0-3816 GCA_035312965.1 Acidimicrobiales bacterium | reverse complement strand
GCCACACCCGGTCAGAAACGCCGGGTTGGCACCTCGTTCGCAAGCCAGAACCGAAGTTCGGCAGACGGTTCGTGAACCCAACCCGACGAATCTGCCGACGCTACGCCCGTTGACGTAGCGCCCTACTGCACAATCAGACGGCTCGGGGCGCCGGGTGGGCCGGTCCTGTCGGTACCGATTGTGAGCGCGGAACGTTCGGGCCCGGGCCTCACAGCTCGACGCCTTGGTAGATGGTGGGCTCGAGCGGAGGCGCTGCGGGGTGGGCGAAGACTTGACGCCTGGCTTCTCGGCGGACGGTTTGGTCGACGATGTCGGTGTGGGCTTGTGACTGGCGGAGGCCCTGGCGAATGGCGTCTCGGTTTGCCGTGATCGGAGAGCTGTGGTCGAGTTCGCCGCGTAAGGCTTCGGTGGCCGATTTCTCGTTGCTGGTCTTGCGGAGAGCCCCGGCGAGGACCTGGCCAGCGGTGGGCGCTTCCTTGGTCTGGTGTTCGTCGCCGGCGGGTTCGGTGACGACACATGCCAGGTTGTGCTGTCTTCCTCTGGTGATGCCGACGTAGAGGTGTTCGGCGCTGGTGGCCCGGTCGACGACGAGCACGGCCTCGTCGGTGGTCACGCCTTGGCCTTTGTGGACGGTGACGGCGTAGGCGAGGGCGACGTGTTCGGAGACGTAGGCGCCCGGGACGGTCACTTTGCCCCGGCCGTCGAGGGATGACAGCTGTAGGGCGCCGCGACGGCTGCGGCGGGTGACTTGCCAGCGGTCGCCGTTTCGGACCCACGCCCCGGTGGTCGTGACCAGGCGGCGGTCGTTGCGACAGGTGACGATCTCGTCGCCGACGCCCACGATCTGGCTGCGGACGACGATCCCGCCCGGTTCGACTTCGCCGGCTGTCACACGGTGGTCTCGGGCCCGGTTGGCGAGCTGGTCGACGGTCTCGTGGTCGGCGGCCATCACCACCACTGAGCGGCCGGCCTGTCGGGCGTCCAGCCAGGCGTGGTGGGCGGCATCGACGGTTTGGTCTCGGGTGCCGGATTGGACCCGGTCCCGCTCCATGTACTCATCGATGACGGTGGCGTCGCCCCGGCGGAGCCGTGGGGTGGCTTGGGCTTCCCAGGGGTCGGCGAAGCGGCGGATCCCGGTCAGCTCGGCGGTCTTGGCGTCGGTAGCCAGAAGCCGGAACAGTCCGCCGGCTTCGACCGATCCGAGCTGGTAGTGGTCGCCGACGAGCACCAGTTTCGCGCCGGCGGCATCGACGAGCAGCACGAGCCGGGCCAGGTCACGGGTGGAGACCATGGACGCCTCGTCGCAGACGACGACCTGATCCCGTTGCAAGCTGAGCTGTCCTTTGGAGGCTTCGGCCAGGAATTTGGCCAGCGTCTCGGAGCCGATCCCGGCTTGGTCGGACAGGACCCCGGCGGCCGCCGCCGAGGGGGCCACCCCTGTGACCGTGATACCGGCCGCCTCCCACGCCTGGCGGGCCGCGCCAAGTGTGCGGGACTTGCCCGATCCGGCCGGGCCGACCAGCACCGCCACCCGCTCCCCGCCCCCACACAGCCGCCGGACCGCCTGATCTTGATCCTCGCCCAGTCCGGCCTCGGCCAGCGTCCGGTAGGTGGGCACGACAGCCACCCCGGCGGTGCGGCCAGCTTCGACGGTGTCGAGGACGGCCTGCTCGGTCTTGAGAGTCCACCAGGTGCTGTACCGGACGCCGCCGTGGCGCACGCCGGGCCGACTGGTAAAGGTGAGGCGGACCACGTCGGGATGGACCAGGATCGCATCGGCGGCCGCCTCCACAGCCTTGCGGAGCGCTTGAGCGCTGCCGGTGTTGCGGGTGGGTAGGACGACACTGAGCGCTTCGACGACCTGCGCCCGGCCCCACGTCGAGTGCTGGCGCTCCAACTGTTCGACCGTCGCGGCCAGGTACAGCTCGATTGACGGTCGCAGCCCCATCCGGGCCAGTTTGGTCTCGGTCGCCGACCGCACCCGCCGGCCCGACACCCCTCTGAGCCAGTTCTCGAGTCGGTGCCCGGCCGCGGTGGCCTCGGCCCGCCAGCGGGCCCGCAGCTGGGCGGTTGTCTCGCCGCCGTCGCGTTTGGCGGCCCGGGACCGGTAGGCGGCCAACTGCAACACCGCAGCCCGCTCGTCACCGGTCAACGAGCGGCCCAGGGCCGCTTCTCTCTCGGCGATCAGTCCGGCGGCGGCCGCTTCGACCTGGGCCCGGCGCTTCGAGAACTCCCGGATCAAGCCGTCAGGGACGCCGACGATCTCGGCTGCGCCGTTGTCGTCCACCTCGGCCCAGGCGACCCCGAGGCGGGCGGTCAGCTCGGCTCGCAGACAGGCCTTGTAGAGCATGCCGGCCGCCTTCTGCACCTCGTAGAGCTCCAGCCCGTCGACGGCCAACCAATGACCATCAGAGGCGGCCTGGACCTTGTTGGCCACCAGGACGTGGCTATGGAGTTGAGGATCGCCGGCTCTTGACGTGCGATGCACGAACACTGCCGCCACATAGCCGCCGGTCGCTTCTTGGACCAGCCCGCCACGGCCGCGGCGGGTGAACGCGGCGTGATCTTGGAGGAACTCCAGGACCGCTTCGACGGCCGCCTCGTGGCCGGCCCGGACCGCGTCGGAGGTCTTTTCGCCCGTCAAAGCCCACAGGATCGACACCGATTTCGGCGGCGAAAACGACAGGGCATAGCCCGCCACCGTTGCCTTGTCCGACCCGAACGGACGGCCCAACGCTACGCCGCTAATGGGATGGAAGCCGTGTCCGAACAGTCGGGACAGACCCTCCATGTCGGCCTCCCCCGACAGGCCCAACGCCTCGGCGGCCCGGCCGACCCACCGCCCTTTCCCCTCGCCGTGGCCGGCGAAATAGTCCTCCACCCCGGCCGCGATCTCCCTCGCGTAGTAGGCCCAACCGTCCGGCGCCATCTTCGCCAACCCCATCATCCGACGATCACCGCCACCGGCGAGGCAAGACCGCACCCCCCACGGGTGCAGAGGTGTCTGCCCGGGGTTCGGAGAGGGAAGTGGGAGGGAGGAGGGTGATGGGGTTGGTGGGAGTGGGGTTGATGGGTGTGTCGGTGGGGTGAGGGTGGAGGGGCTGGGGGACGGATGGGAGATGGGCTGGGTGGAGGTGCCGGCGATGGGTTCGCGTCATTCGCTTGCCCGTCCCGCGTCGGCCATCCGCAGCAGGGCGGCGCGCGGCACCCGCAGCTGGCGGCCCACCCGCACCACCGGCAGACCCGCCTCGCCACGGCTGTATTGCCACCGCTGGCAGAGCAGGTACGCGGCGGTGCGGCCGATCCGCAACACCGCCGCCGCCTCCTCCACCGTCAGAAAGTCAGGAAGCTCGTCCAAGGCCACCGGGCCACCTCCACAGAATCGAGGTCCACACCTGGAGGGCCACCTCGCCGCCAGCGACAGCCGACCGCGAATTGGTCCTCTCACCCTCATCCAGGGGAGTGTCACTTCCGGGAAATGACACGCCCCCGGAAGTAGATGAGAGAGGTCCGCTCGGACGACCTAGCCGGCCGGTACCATCACCACTGGCGGCCGATCCCGGCCCGGCTTCGAGGCTCTGCCCGGCCCGGGGACGCCAAAGAGCCTCCACTGCGTCACCCCGCTGTCGCACTGGAGGTACACCCATGCCCGCCCGACGCCACTTCGGCTCAGTCCGGAAGCTGCCCTCCGGCCGCTACCAGGCCTCCTACTGGCACAACGTCACCCGTCACGTCGCGCCCGACACCTTCCCTTCCAAGGGCGACGCCCAGCGGTGGCTGTCCACGATCGAGACGAGTATCCACAAAGGGGAGTGG
>DATGAX010000188.1:0-6361 GCA_035312965.1 Acidimicrobiales bacterium | reverse complement strand
GGCGAGGAGGAAGGGGCCAAGCTGGTACTCGGCGGGGGGCGCCCGGCTGCCTTTCCAAAGGGCTTCTACATCGAGCCCACCCTGTTCTTGGATGTGGACAACTCGATGACCATCGCCCAGGAGGAGATCTTCGGGCCCGTGCTCTGCGTGATTCCTTACGACGACGACGAGGATGCCGTTCGAATCGCCAATGACAGCGGGTACGGACTCTCCGGCGGGGTGTTCTCGTCCGACGAGGCACGGGCCACGTCTATCGCCCGACAGGTCCGCACCGGGTCCATTGGAATCAACGGGGGCATGTGGTACGGGGCCGATTCTCCCTACGGGGGTTACAAGGCCAGCGGCATCGGCCGCCAGAACGGCCTCGAGGGCTTCGAGCAGTACCTCGAGACCAAAGCGGTGGCCTGGCTTCGCCCCTGAAGGCGGCTCAGTCTCAGGACTCCACGGTCCCTCGCCAACTCGCGGCGAAGGGGCCGTCCCGTGCCAGGTAACCGATCAGGCGGGCTCGAAGGCCAGGTGGACCGACTCAAGGTGGAGCGTCCCTGACGGCCAGGCGGCTCGGGGCTGGGCGGCTGATGCGATTCTGTACTCAGGGATGCGTTTGTGGAATTCCTCTACGACCAGCCGCAGCTCCCGGCGAGCCAGGTGGGAGCCGAGGCAGCGGTGGATACCGCCGCCAAAGCTCAGGTGAGCCCGGCCGGCCAGTTCGAGGTCGATGTCGTCGGGGTGCTCTCCGATCTCGCGATTGGCGGTCGCCAGGCACAAGAAGGCCATCGATCCGGCCGGGATCGTCACTCCCTCTAGGTTCACATCTTCCTGGACCGCTCGCGGCGTTAGCGGGGCGGGGAGCTCGAGACGCAGGACCTCCTCGATCAAGGGGTCGATCGTCGATGGGTCGGAGTTGATGCGCTGCTGCAGGTCCGGCCGGCGAGCGAGGTGATAGATGGTGAAGCCGATGGCCGAAGTGACCGTATCGAGGCCGGCGAGGGTGAAGAGGAAGCAGAGTCCGAGGACCTCCTCGTCGGTCCACGCGTCCTCGCCGGCCAGGGCCAACACCCGGCTGAGCATGTCGTCGGACGGCTTGGCGCGCTTCTTCTCGATGTAGTCCTGGAGGTAGGTGAACAGGGCCAGACCGGCCTCCATCTGCTCGGCCGTCGCCCCCGTCACCTGCGCTCCCGACGTCCCCACGAGGACGTCGACCCACTTGATGAACTGGTCCCTGTCGTCGATGGGCAGCCCGAAGAGGGTGAGGATCACCTGGGTGGGGTAGAGGCGGCCGATATCTGCATTGACCTCGCAGCGGCCCCGGTCAATGAACGCATCGAGGAGTACCTGGATCTGCCGTCGCAGCTCGTCTTCCATGGAGTTGATCACCCGAGGGGCCAGCATGGGGTCCAGGACCCGCCTGTAGCGCACATGATCAGGGGGGTCGATGGCGATAGGTATGAGCGGCACCGGGCTGCCCAACGAATCGAAGGCCCGAGCTGAGGAGAAGATATGTGGATTGTGGTGAGCGAAGCGCACGGCCTCCGTACTCGTGAGGTACCAAAGTCCGTCCGCCTCGTACACCGCCCCACGATCTCGGAAGTACCGCCATCCAACTGTCCGATCTAGCTGCATCGGTGCAGAATCGAAGAATCCAGTGGCCTCGCTCATCGCGCTCCCGGTAGTCGACGGTTACGTCAAGTGTGGGTAAGTGTATATCTGGACGTTGCTCACCGCTCGGCCCAACTGAGGATCTCCGACAGCCTCTTCGGAGGCGGTACCAGCGCAGGGTCGTAGTGCGGGGAGAGAACTCCGAACAAGCCGGAACTCCGGCGCCCCAACATCCTGGCGCTGCTGCGGAGCCGTGGACGCTTTGGCCCGGCGCTTCCATCCACTTCGACGAGGTATCGATGAAGGCCGCGGACCGTGGAGCCGATGTGGTGGCTGGCGTACAGCAAGCCGCGGATACGGACCCAGTAGAAAGTCCACGGGTTCTCACCGCAGACGGCCTTGAGCGTCCGGAACGCAACGGTGCGATGCTCATACTCCTCAGCCAGATGCCACCTCCAAAGCGCTATTGGACGCGGATCGGCATCGGGCAACATTTCCTCAATACCTCCGTCGACGAACGCGGATGCGCTGGCGAGGCCCATCGACTCGAAGCCCTCGCAGTATGAAAGTAGCCACAGAAGTGAGCGGCTCGACAGCATCTGCTCGTATTCGGCCGCGTACTTCCGCTCGTACTGCTCCATTCGCTCGTAACCGTGCTCGCGGATCCATCGGTTCAGGGCAACATGAAATTTGAAGTGTTGCGCCTCCTGCTTGTTGAACACCTCGATGTCACGAATGAGACCGGCGTCAGAGATCGGATCAAGCTTCTCCTTTGCCCTCTGCATGACCTTGATCAGAAACGGCTCGACGAAAGCTGGCACGATCCCGAGAGCGTTGATCATGTGCACGGCCGCGATATCACCGCCCCACAGAGGATTTATCCCGGTGAAGTCGAACGGCGGCCTTCGCACCTGCACTGTCAATCCTCCGGCCCGAGGGTAGTGCTCGGTGTCATGAGTTGATCCACTGCTGGTAGCGCGCCGCGTGCCACAACTCGTCCAGGGGAATTCCAGTGACGTATCCCAACATCTGAGGGAAGCCCTGCCAATCGAAGTACGACTCGAGGCGGGTTGCCTTGCCGCGGTCGTCGGTCTCGACGAAGACTTGTTGCCACAGTTCATAGGCGGTTCCGTCGAGGGCATGGCCGCTGAGCCTCCACCGCCATGCACATCCGGTGTCGTTGGGCCAAGCTTCGAAGTGCGACACTTCGAAGTCCGGGAGACGATGGCGGATCTTTGCATGTCCGATGGCCAGCACCGTCCACACTTGGGTCTGTGCTGAAGTGGCCTGCTCGCCGAACCAGGGACTGAATACGACGCAGTCGGCGGCGAGTTGGTTTTCTGCCGCCAGGGTGTGGAGCCAGTTGACTTCGGGTGCGGATCGGTAGGCGTCGAAGCACTGCTGGGCGATGGCCAGATTGCGGGCGGTGTGGTCGGTGGCCGGTGGATCGGACCGGGGGAGGATGGCCGGCGGCCCGATCGTCGGGGATGGGCCCGGTGTCCACGGGGCTGAGCCATATCCGTCGATCCTGCTGAACTGGTCGAGTGTCACGTCGTAGGCGTAGGTCAATGTGTGCGGGAACCCGTGCCAGTCGTCGTAGAACTCGAAGCGGGTGATTCTTCCGGCGTCGTCGGTCCAGATGAACAACTGTTCCCAGAACTCCAACTCCTGCCCATCGAGTCCGTGGCCGTTGACACACCACCGCCAGGCGCAACCGGCCTCGGTCGGCCAGGCCTGGAAGTGATCCATCTTGTAGTCGGGGATCCTCTTCCAGATGGTGTCATGGTTGGCGACGGCTCCCTCAGCCAGGAATGTGCTCCGTCCTTGCGCCGTCTCGCCGCCGAGGTACGGGCTGCAGAAGATCCATTCATCGGCGAAGTCGTCTGGGTCAAAGACGTAGTCGAGCCGCCCTCTGGCCACCGAGCCGTGATAGCCGTCGTAATACTTCTGCGCGATCGACAGGTTCCGAGCCATCCGAGCTTCCCGGCCCACGCTAAGCCGCTTTCTGCGTAGACATATCCATGCCCAGCGTGCTCGTCGAGCTCAGGCTCCCGAAGCGGCAAGAGCCGCTTCGTCGGCCCTGATCATGTCTGCGTAGCTCTCGACCGTGACCTGTTCGGCTGGCCGGAGGTAGCCGGAACGGTCGTGGAACTGGGCGCGTAAGCGCTCGTCGACGACGTGTTGGCCGAGCACGTCCTCGGGTCGTGGACCGATCCGGGCGGCCACCGGTTCGAGAGCCGAGGCGTCGAGCCCGTAGCAGGCGATGGCGTTCAACCCGAGAAGGAGACGGGCTTCGGAGACGGGTACTTCGCTGAAGGCATCTCTTATCCAGTCGAGGGTGTTCGGCCAGGTGCCTTCAGGGTGGGGGTAGTCCGTACCGAACATGAACCGCTCCAGGCCGACCTCGTGGCGTATCTCGACCTCGTGCCTTCGGGTCGAAGAGGGGGCGATGTACACGTGACGATCCCAGTACTCCCGAGGGCTCATCGTCAGAGGTTGATGACCGTCCGAGAAGTAGCTGTCCAGCACGGTCAGCGTGGCTGGAACCCAGTCGGCTCTGATCTCGGTGAACACCACTTTCAGATCGGGGTGACGGTCGAAGGCGCCGGACAACATGAGCTGCCAAAAAATCCGGCGGGGTTGGACGAGCGCGGTGCGGAATGGATGGTCGGCCGGAAACTGGTCGATGCGCATGGCCGACATCTCGGGCGCCGACAGGGTGGACATCCGCAGCATCTCTTCTGTGCCGAGGCTCTGGGCCATGGCGTTCATGGCCGCCATCCCGTCGGCCAGACCCTGAGGAAAGCCATACCCGGCGTGCACGACCAGCGCCAGTCCGGTCTCCGCACACGTCTTCCAGAACGGCTCGTAGCGAGGGTCGACCAGTGGCGGCAACTCGGGGTCGGCGATATTTAGCGGCGGGCTCACCCCCACGAAGCCGTGCGCGGCCACCCATTCGAGCTCGCGCACCGCTTCGTCCATGTCGTGGCACGGGCCGGCGTCGGCTACGCCTACCAGGCGCGACCTCGACGCGGCTATGGCGTCGGCGAGTTGGCGGTGGTAGGCCTTGGCTCCCGCCGCCCGGTGGGCCGGTGGGGCGGGTGGGCTGACCTGGCTGAAGAAGGGGAGGATCGTCTCCTGGTGGCCCGGTAGGAGCACCTCGGCGGCAACTCCACTGCGATCCATCTCCGCCAGCCGGCGCTCGACTTCCCAGCCCCCGCGCTCGCCGCCGGAGCGAACCGTCTGGTCCGGGTCGATCAGATCCAGAGTGTCTGGCGAGAAGCGTCGCTGGGTCAGCGAGCCATCTCTCCAGGCTTGGTCTTTCTCGACCAGAGCATCCAGGTCGTCCCGGAACTCCGAGTCCATGTAGTCCCGGTACATCGACGGGGGACCCCCCCAGTGACCGTCGGCCGAGACGATCAGGAGCGGAGCCGCTTCGTCGGGAGTTGCCATTCTCACCTTGTCCTTTCAGGCGCCGGCCGAAGGGGTCAGCGCCTCTTCCAAGATGGCATCGAGCCGGTCCGGTACCAGGGCCGGGGCATTCTTGAGGAAGCCGCCACGCTTCTCGAACTCGGTGACCAAGACCGACGGGACTTCCGGTGCCGCGAGGATCTCGGCGGCCTCGGGCCCGATCTTCTCAGCCACCGACTCGACGAAGCGGAGGTCAAGGCCGTAGCAGCGAACCGCGTTCTCGCCCAGGATGAGCCGGGCCTCGTCCTCGGGCACACCGCCGAAGGCGGCTCTCAGCCAGTCCTTGGTGTTGGGCCAAGTTCCCTCCGGATGGGGATAGTCGCGGCCGAACGTCAGGGTTCGGACGCCGATCGCGTGGCGATCGGCCACCTCGTGCCGGTGGATGAAGGAAGCACCGGCGAAGCAGTGGTCGGCCCAGTACTCGCTGGGCTTCCTCTTCAAAGGAGTGCCGCCGGCCTCGAAACGGCCATCCATCCGGGCCAGGGTTTCGGGCACCCAGTCGGCTCTCGCCTCGGTCGGGATGAAATGCAGGGTCGGGTAGCGGTCGAACACGCCACCCACCATCAGCTGCCAAAGGGCCTGGCGCGGGCTGTAGTTGAGGGTGAACAGTTCCCGTAAGCGGGGGTCCTGATCGGCCTCCATGAGGTTGACCGAGCGTTCCGCCGAATTGCGGTCGTAATCGCCACCCTTTATCGATTGGGCCCGTTGCCGGAACAGCTCGAACGTCGACCCCTGCGGAGGACCGATGCCGACGTGGATGACCAGCGCCAAGCTGTAGTCCGCCGCAGCCCTCCACAGCGGTTCCCAGTAGGGGTCGTGCAGCGGCGGCTGAGGGACGGCCGGGTCGCTCACCGACGAGAATGCCAGCCCCCGGAATCTCCTGTCGCCGGCCCAGTGCACCTCCTTGACGACCTCTTCGAGATCGGCCACGGGTGTCTGTTCGATCACGCCGATCAACCGCCCGCCGGCCTCGTCGACCATGTCCGCCTGCCAGCGGTTGTACGCCCGGACGCCGGCCATACGCAGCTCCGCGGGGTAGTACTGGTTGTTGGCGCCGAAGAACGGCGTGCTGGCGCTTTGGTGTCCCTGCAGGAACACCTCCGCGGCGATGCCCTCCCGGTCCATCTCCGTTATGCGCCGGTCGAGGTCCCAGGCTCCTTCCACCCCGCCCGATGCGATGGCCCCTTCGGTGTCTACGACTTCCAGCTGCGAGGTCGAATAGACGCCGATCTTGGACGTGATCCCGAGGTACTCCTTCTCCTCTTCGATCAATCCCTCGAGATCGTCGTGGTAG
>DATGAX010000187.1:0-5111 GCA_035312965.1 Acidimicrobiales bacterium | reverse complement strand
GCCACCGGATCCGGCCAGGTGCCTCCGCTCAGCGCCGCCCAGCTGCAGACCGTCACCGCCCGGCTCGGCGCCCTGGCCACAGCCTTGCACGCTCAGGCCGTCGTGCCGCTCGAGCAGGCCTACAGCCCACGGGCCGGACTGCAGCCGCCGCTGCCCGGCGCCGGTGGGAGCCGGTCGGTGCCAGCCGGTTACGGCGTCGCCACACTCAGCCATGTGACCATCTCTCCGCACGGCGCCGAGATATCCGGTATGGACCCGCTGTACGTGGCGACGCCCGGTCTGCTCGCCCGTTACGGCATATCCCCGGGGGCGATCGACCCGAGGGCCGATGTGCTCTCCGCCCGCAAGGATCTGGGCGGGCTGCAGATCTTCGCGCCGCAGTTCCAAGCGGGGCCGAATCCGGGGTCGGGGCCGCCCGGGACCCCTGGCGGACCGGACATCTTGCGTCTGACCCCGAAGATCCAGGGCTTCAGGCAGTTACGGCTGTACACCTCGGCGCCGGGGACCCTTCTCACCACGGCAGCCGTGCAGCGCCTGGGTCTGACGACGGTGCCCTCGGCGTGGTGGATCCAGGCCTCCGGACCCCTGACCATCCAGCAGGTACAGGCCGCCCGGGCGGCCGCGGCCGGCGTCGGCCTCTTCGTGGAGACGCGGACCAGGCAGAGCTCCCTCGCCCCGCTGCGCAACTGGTCGACGGCCATCGGCATCCTCGTGTCGCTCGGCGTCCTCGGTATGACGGTGGGACTCATCCGCAGCGAGACGGCCAATGAGCTGCGAACCCTGGCCGCCACAGGAGCCAGTAGCACCACCCGACGGGCGATCACCGGTGCGACCAGTACCGCCCTCGCTCTCCTCGGGGCGCTGCTCGGTACCGCCGGGGCCTACGCCGCGCTGCTCGTCTGGTACCGCAGCGACCTCAACTCCCTGGGACGGGTGCCGTTGGTCAACCTGCTCGTCATCCTGGCCGGCCTGCCTTTGCTGGCCGGCGCCGGAGGATGGCTGCTGGCCGGCCGGCAGCCGCCGGAGGTGGCCCGCCGACCACTCGAGTAACTCCCTGGTACCCGACGCCGCGCCGCGATCAGGGCGTGGGGTCAGGCTCGGCCGCCCGCGCCTATCCCGGCGATGGACAAAAGGACGAATTTCGTCACGTCACGGGTTCGGGCTGCCTACGGTCGGGCCCCTGGAAACGCAAGGAGGGAATCGTGTACGCACGGCTGATTACGGTCAGAGGAGCAACCAAGATCGACGAGACGGTCGACTTCATCAGGGAGAGCACCGTCCCCGATCTGCGCCAGCAGAAGGGCTTTGAGTCCATCAATCTGGCCGGGAACCATGCGGCGGGGATTTTCACGGTGTTGACGATCTGGCAGACCGAAGCCGACCGGGACTCCAGCGAAGGGTTCTCGGAGAAGGCCCGCACCGAGGCCCTGAACATTCTCGGTGGCGAGCTGACCGTCGACCACTTGGAGGAGGTGGTGCGGGAGACCGGGTCGACGCCGCCGACCACGGGCGCCAAGCTCCACGTCCGCTCCATCAAGATGGATCCGGCCGAGGTGGATGGCAACCTGGCCGTCTTCAAGGACACCGTCCTGCCCGACATGAAGGCGACTCCGGGATTCATGGCGGCCCGGCAGATGATCAACCGCGCCACGGGAGAAGGGCGTGTGGGCACGGTCTGGGCGGACGAGTCCTCCCTGGATGCGGCTCTTCAGAAGGCCGAGGATCGCCGGGCGGTCGCCAACTCGAGAGGTGTGCAGTTCGGCGAGGACCTGCGACTGGAGATACTCTTCCGGGGCTGAGCACCGGCCGATCCCGACGCCCTACATCACCAGCGGCGCCGCGTAGGCATCGAGACGGCGTCCGGTCATCGTCTGACTCTGGATGCGCAGCCATACGTTGTGCACCCCCTCGGCGAAGGGCCGGGGCGGGCACTCGGACATGCCCCGGAGGAGGTCGGGTACGGCGTCCAGGGTCACCTCGCGGGCCCGACCGCGGACCACGACGCTCCACCCGGACCCGTCGTCCGCGTCGACGTGATCGACCTCGAACGCCAGCACCGCGTCGGGACCCGAATTGGGGGGGTAGAGGGCCCTGTTGCTGCGCTCCATTCTCACGACCACATCGTCGCCGACGAGGGCGAAGTTGACAGGCACCGCCACGGGGCCCACCGAGTCGGTGTAGGCGATCCGGCCCACCTGTTGGCGTCTGAGAAGGTCGAGACACTCGCTGCGGTTCAGCTCCACCAGGTTCCTCTGGGTCATCGCTTCGTCCCTCTTGTCGGCGTCGGGGCACGGTCGGACCCGACGGCACGGAAAAGCAGGTCCGGTTCGAAAGGTACGGGCGTGACCCGCCGTGCGCTAGGGCAGGAAGTCCCGTCCTATCCTGGCGGGATGGGTCCGGAGCTCCCGTAGGTGAGATACGCCCGCCTGCCGGCGTTGGCCGTCGTGCTGGGATCGGTCTTGATCGGAGCCTGCTCCGGCCACGCCGGCGCCCACCACCCCTCGGCGTCGGCGGCGACGACCCCGGCCGAACGCACCGCCTCGACCAGGGTGGCGCCGCTGGGGGCGTTCTGCGGGCGCGTCACGGACCTGACTACGGCGACCGCTGAAGTGGGCGTCGTCACACAGCTGGATCAGGTTCGGGCCCGGCTGGCTGACGCAGCCCGCTTGGCGGACCAGGCCGCGACCGACGGCACTCCGCAGGGGAGTGGCACGTTCGCCGACCTCCTCGCCCTGGACCACGACCTCCAATCGGTGAACAACTGGGTCGACACCACGGCGACCCAGGCCGACCTGGACCACAACCTCCAACCGCCGGACGTGCAGCCTCGGTTCACGGACCTGGGCGTCCGGTTCCGCGCCCTGCAGGCGTGGACGCGCGACCACTGCCAGGCGTTCGGGGGCGGGAAGGACTAGGCGCCCTCGCCCGGCCCGACCCGGCGGCGGGAGCGTCGGAGGAGGAGCAGGCCCGAAGCGATCAGCACCGACGCCAGGGCGACGGCCAGGATGGCGTCGAATCCCGTGTTGGCGAAGGCCGAGCCGGTACCGCTCGCCGCGCCCGTCTCGGCTCCGATCGCTCCTCCGGCCGCCGCGAGCTGCCCGTTGCCGGCAGAGGTCGAGGCCGGTGTCGAGGCGCCGCTGCCGGCAGTGGTCGTACCGGGGGATCCCGAACCGACGGTGGGCGAGGTCGACTGCGCCGGCGCGGCAGCCAGTACGTAGTCGAACGGCGTCGTCGCATCGACCTGGCTGAGCAGGCTGGCCGGTGCTCCGGCGATGGTGCCTGTCGTGGTGGCGGTGAAGGCGGTCGCGCTGTAGAACTCCGTGCCGTCCTTGGAGTGGCCGCCGATTACCGGGAAGGGGATGTGGATCGTGATCGTTCCCGTGGCCGGGTTGTAGGAGCCTGGGACCGCGGTGGTCGAGCTGAACGAGGTCAGCTGCTTCACCCGACTGGGTTGGCCGGCGTAGAAGGTCGGTGCCCCCCCGGCGATCGACTGCATGGCGGCGTAGTAGATGTGCCCGTTGCCCGGGACACCGGGGTCGTAGGTCGTGAAGCGCATGATCCACTCGCCGGTGGTGCCGCCCGCGGTCGGGGTGGGCAATAGGGAGGAGAGGCTCTTGACCTTGATGGTGGCCACCAGACCGCTGGTGTCCCGGGACAGGGAGGCGCCGGTGAGGTCGAGGTTGGTGCCGGCCGGAGTCAGCGAGCCGTTCGCCGAGTAGAAGTCGTCACTGGTCGGGTCGGTCACGGAGTTCATGACCCCGCTCGGGCCGTTGCCCGGTCCGGTGACGAGCGGATGGGTGGCCAGGAGGCTGGGTCCGGCGATCTGTCGGACCACCACGGGCGGCCCGTTGTCGGCGATCGCACCGGTGGGGCCCGTGGCGTAGTAGCCCGAGGTGTCGTTGACGTATGACAGGATCACGGCCCCGGTCTGGTCGTACTTGATCTCCATGAAGTCGCCCAGGCTGCGGTCGCCCTGGGTGACCTCGCAGAGGGTGCCGAAGGTGCAGATCGGCCCGTACTTCACCGGGTGCTCGCTCGCCGTGGTCACGGTGTACGTTGGGGTGGGGGACAGGGCGTTGAGTGACTCCGCCACGTTGATGTTGAACTCGGCGTGGGTCAGCTCGTCGAAGGCGTACCCGTGAGGGTCGGCGCTGGCCAGTTGGTTGAGGATCGACTGGGAGAAGCTCGCCGGGCCGGGCGTCTCGTGCGTCTCGTTGGTGGAGTACCAGGCCAGGGCGACCCGGCCCGACGATCCCGCCGTGATCCACGCGAAGGCGTTGGACCCGGAGCGGCTCACCTGGACCGGCGCCGACCAATGGAGCCCGTCGCGGGACGAGACGACGTAGACCTCGTACGGTCCGCTCGGGACGAGGGTGGGCGTGCCTCCGATGTTCTCGTCGGTCTGGCGCTGGGAGGCGAAGGCGGCGTAGTAGTCGCCGGCCGTGTCCTCGGCCACCGTCACGAAGTTGGTGGCGCCGCAGATCTCGCTCTTGCCGAGATGAGCCTGGTCGACGGGGAAGTCGGGGCACAGCGACTTGTTGAGGTCCACATTGGTGTACGAGCCGCTCAGCGCGGGGAAGGTGCCGGTCACCACGCCGGTGGTCGCTACGGCCAGCCTCCCGTCCGACGAGCTGTGGACGAGGAGCACGTTGCCGTTCGGCTCGAGCACCATGTTGCCGGAGATGCCCTCGTCGCCGGTCACGCAGTTGACCAGGCCACCGCCGATGCATCCGGGTGTGGACGCCGCCTGGGGGTTGACCACCGGCGCGAACGCCACGCCGTCGTTGCTGGCCTCGAGCACGAGCTGATTACCGACGTTGGTGCTCGAGTTGACTGCGTCGTATTCCTCGTAGATCCGGAAGCCGGGGTCTCCGAGGTTGCCGTGGAGGGCGTACCACATGCGGTCGACCGGGGTGTTGTCCGCTCCTGTGCAGCTCGTGGTGAACGTCCGCCCCCCGTCGGTACTGACGCTGTTGGTGAGGTTGGTCAGGTTCTGGAGGTCGGAGAAGTACAGGTTTCCCTTGGCATCGAGGGTCTCCTCGGTGTCGCCCCCGCCCTGCGGGCAGTTGATCAACCGCCCGGTCGACGCCAGGTTGCCCGGGACGATGTGG
>DATGAX010000186.1:0-5683 GCA_035312965.1 Acidimicrobiales bacterium | reverse complement strand
TCTTCGAACCGTTGTGGAACCGCAGCTACATCGACCACGTGCAGATCACGGTGGCCGAGTCGCTGGGCGTCGAGAAGCGGGGCGGTTTCTACGAGACGGCCGGAGCGCTGCGCGACATCGTGCAGAACCACGTGATGCAGGTGTTGTCGCTCACGCTGATGGAGCCACCCGGCTCGATCGACTCCCAGGGGATCCGGGACGAGAAGGTCAAAGCGCTCCGCTCCGTGGTGATCCCGTCCCCCGACGACGTACGGGCCAACGTGGTCCGGGCCCAGTACGACAGCGGGTGGAGCGAGGGGAAGGCGGTGCCGGCATACCGGGAGGAGCCCGACGTCAGCCCGGACAGCCAAACGGAGACGTACGTGGCCATGCGGCTCATGTGCGACAACTGGCGCTGGGCCGGCGTGCCCATCTACATCCGCACCGGCAAGCGGCTGCCCAAGCGGGTGACCGAGGTGGCGCTCCAGTTCCAGGGGGTACCCCATCTCGCCTTCGGCAAGGCCGAGAGCCGGGACCTGCGCCCCAACGCCCTGGTGCTGCGCATACAGCCCGACGAGGGGGTGGCGCTGCACTTCGGCGCCAAGGTGCCGGGCCAGGCGTTCAACGTGCGCGACGTCCTGATGGACATGTCGTACGGGTCGGCCTTCATGGAGGACGCGCCCGACGCCTACGAGCGGCTGCTGCTCGATGCCATGGTCGGCGATCCGACCCTCTTCATCCGCAGCGACGAGGTCGACCGGGCCTGGGAGATCGTCGACCCCATCCTGGCCGCCTGGCAGGCCCGGGCCGTGCCCCTGGCCGGCTACGCGGCGGGGACCTGGGGGCCTCGCCAGGCCGACCAGCTCATCGAGCGGGACGGGCGCCAGTGGCGAGCGCCGTAGAAGTCGACCACTGGTCCGGGGAGAGCGTGAGGCTGTCCGACATCGTGGCCGCGCTGGCCGATCTGCGCGACCAGTGGGGCGGCCACGGGTCCTCGGCTCGCACCGCGGTCATGACGCTGATCGCAGTTGCTCCCGCCGACGACCAGGCCTACGGAGCCACCGACGTCCTGCGCAGCCTGGCCGGGCACCATCCCTCCCGGATCGTCCTGATCCGCCCGGACCCCGATTCGGTGGCCCGCCTGGCCGCCCGCACCACCCTGTACGCCTACGAGAAGGACCACCACCGCATCAACTTCGAGGAGGTCCATCTCGAGGTCGGCGGCCAGGCCGCCCTGCACCTGGATTCCCTGGTCGAGGCGTTCACGCTGTCGGACCTCCCCATCGTGGTCTGGTACGTCAACTCGATCCCCGAGCCTCACGACCCGCTGCTGGCGGTGGCCAGCGCCATCCTCATCGACAGCCGGGACGCCCCCGATCCGGGCCAGCTCCGGGCCCTGCTCCAGCTGGCCCGCCGGCGCACCCTCGTCGATCTCTCCTGGAGCCGGCTGCAGCCGTGGCGGGAGCTGTTGGCGGCGCTGTTCGAGCCGCCGGCGGAGCGGGCCTGGCTCGAGGCCGTCGACGACGTCGAGATCAGCGGCAAGGTCGGCCCGCGGCGGCTCCTCGGTGGTTGGCTGTCGGCCCAGACCGGGTTGTCACCCCGCCGTATCCACCTGCAGGATGCCCGTCACGTCGCCATCCAGGTCACGGCCCGGGCCGACGGACGCACGGCTTCCTTCTCGGTGGCCCGAGTCGAGGGCCAGAAGCTGGTGGCGGCCGAAGCGCTCCTGCCCGACGCGCCGCCCGTGCACGCGACCAGCATGCTGCCCGACGACGCCCTCGGCGCCAGCCTGGCCGCCGCCCTGACGCACCTGCGACCCGACCCCATCTGGGAGCGGGCTCTGTCGGCGGCCACCGCCCTGGACGACTGAGACGGCCCCAGAGGGCTTTGTCCTAGTCTGCTGCCCGTGAACGGAGAGCTTCACGTCGTCGACGACCTGCCGGGGGCGTTCGCCGCCCGGGTGATCGAGGCCTGGGAGGGCCGCCCCAACGAGCTCTTCAGCTTCGCTCTGTCGGGGGGGGCCACGGCCCGGTCGTGCTACGAGCGGTTGGCCGAAGAGAGCGCCGACGCGGTGGACTGGCTGTCGGTCAACGTGTACTGGGGCGACGAGCGGTGCGTCCCGCCCGACGATCCGGACTCCAACCAGCTGCTCGGCCGCCAGGCGCTCCTGGAACGGGTCGGGGCGGCCAACGCGGTATACCCCATGAGCTGCGAGGAGGGACCCGACGCCTACCAGCTGCGCCTGGGCGAGATCGGCAAGATGGACGTCATACATCTCGGCCTGGGGCCCGACGGCCACACCGCCTCCCTGTTCCCCGGTTCGTCGGCTCTGGCCGCCGATCCGGGCCAGCTGGTCGCCCTCAACGAGGATCCGTCCGGACGCAACCCCCACCCCCGGATGACCCTCACGTTCTCGGGCATCGCCCGCTCGCGCCTGGTCATCTTCACCGTGGCCGGAGCGGCCAAGCGGGAGGCGTTGAAGGCCGTCCGCGACGGCGCCGACCTGCCGGCGGCCCGGGTCAGCGCCGACCAGGTCGTGTGGCTCGTCGACCGGGAGGCCGCAGCGGTCGATGAGTGACAGCCGGGATCGGCTGGCCGAGCTGCTCGACTCCCTCGACGTCCGGGCCAACCGGGACCAACTCATGGACATCCTGGAGACCGTCGTCCGGCTGGCCACGGCCGGTACCGACCGCCTGGACCTGAAGATCACCAACGCCGCGCTCAAGGAGATGGCCGAGGCGTTCTCGGTGTTCGCGCCGTACAAGACGGAGCGCAAGATCACGATGTTCGGCTCGGCCCGCACCCTGCCGACCGATCCGCTGTACGCCCAGGCCCGGGACCTGGCCGCCCTGCTGGCGCGGCACGGCTGGTCCACCGTGACCGGCGCCGGGCCGGGCATCATGGCCGCCGGCCTGGAGGGGGCCGGCCCGGACAAGGCCTTCGGCATCAACATCCGGCTGCCGTTCGAGCAGACGGCCAACGACTTCATCAAGGACAACCCGAAGCTGGTGTCGATGAAGTACTTCTTCACCAGGAAGCTGATCCTGATCAAGGAGTCCTTCGCCTACGCCGTCCTGCCCGGCGGGTTCGGCACCCTCGACGAGGCGTTCGAGCTGTTGACCCTCCTCCAGACGGGCAAGGCCGAACCGGCACCGGTCGTCCTGCTCGAAGCTCCGGGCTACCAGTACTGGAAGGCGTGGCACCGGTTCGTCGTGGGCGAGGTGGCACCACGAGGCCTGATCAGCCCCGGCGACGAGCACTTCTACATGATCGCCGACACGGTCGAGGACGCGGCCCGTGAGGTCCTCAACTTCTACCGCAACTACCACTCGCTGAGGTGGGTGGGCGACACCCTCGTGCTGCGCCTCGAGCGGCGGCCGACCGACGCCGAAGCGGAGGAGCTGTCGGGCGAGTTCTCCGACATCATGAAGGGACCGCTGCGGATCCTCGACGGTCCACTACCGGCCGAACGACGCAGCGACGACTTCCCCGACCTGCCGCGGGTGGCCCTGCGCTTCGACCGGATGTCGTACGCCCGACTGCGCCAGATGATCAACGCCCTCAACGGCCTGCCCAGCGCCCCGCCCCCGGTCGAGGTCGCGCCATCGTGAGCCCCGCGCTCATGGAGGAGGTGGCCGTCGGCCGGCAGGTCGCGCCGTCCCGACTGGTGTTCGGCCCCCACGAGACGAATCTGGGGCAGGGCCGGGCCCTGTCGGACCGCCACGTCGCCTACTACGCCCGCCGGGCGGCGGGTGGAGCGGGCCTGATCGTGGTGGAGACGGCGTCGGTCACGGACAACGACTGGCCGTACGAACGCTGCCCCCTGGCCGCCGCGTCGGGGCCGGGGTGGGCGGCGGCGGCGCAGGCCTGCGCCCCGTGGGGCACCCTCGTCCTGGCGGGGCTGGGCCATGCCGGCGGCCAGGGCAGCAGCGCCTACTCGCAGGAGGTCATGTGGGCGCCGTCGCCGGTCGCCGACGTAGTGAGCCGCGAGCCCCCGGCGGAGCTCGACGACGCCGGGATCACCGCGGTCGTATCGGCTTTCGCCGGTGCGGCCCGGATGGCCGTGGACGCCGGGCTGGCCGGCGTGGAGCTCGACTCCGGGGCGTGGTCGCTCCTCCGCCAGTTCCAGTCCGGCCTGACCAACCTCCGCGCCGACCGGTACGGCGAGGATCGCCTGCTGCTGATCCGGATGATCCTGGCCCAGGTCCGCACCGTGGTCGGGCCCGCCGGCGTGGTGGCGTTGCGCCTGTCGTGCGACGAGCTGGCACCGTGGGCCGGGATCACCCCGGAGCAGGCCGAGCAGACCGTCGCCGAGCTGGCGGCCGGCGGTCTCGTCGATCTCCTGACCGTCGTGCGGGGCGGCCCCTACTCCACCTCCGCGTACCGCCCCGACGCCCACGTCGACCCCGGCTTCAACCGTGACCTGTGTGCCCGGATGCGGGCCGCGGCGGGCGGCCAGGTGCCGGTGGTCCTGCAGGGCAGCGTGGTCGCCCCGGCCATGGCGGAGACGGCGCTGGCCGACGGGATCTGCGACCTCGTGGAGATGACCCGGGCCCTGATCGCCGACGCCGGCCTGGGTACCAAGGTGCGCGCCGGCGAGGCCGACCGGGTCCGACCGTGCATCCGCTGCAACCAGGCCTGCCGCGTGCGCGACCCCCGCAATCCCATCGTCTCGTGCGTGCTGGACCCGGCGTCGGGACACGAGACCGAAGAGCCGTACGAGCCGCCCGCCGCGCCGGCCGGCAGCCGCCGGGTGACCGTCGTCGGGGGTGGCCCGGCCGGGCTGGAGTGCGCCCGGGTCCTGGCCGGGGCGGGCGTGCCCGTGCGCATCATCGAACGCCGCCCGGTGCTGGGCGGCGCGCTCGCCGCGGCCGCCGTCGGCCCGGGCCGCCAGACGCTTCGGGAGGCGACCGAGTGGCTGGCCGCCGAGGTCGTCCGGTCGGGCGTCGAGATAGAGACGGGCGCGGCGGTCGACGCCCGAGCGGTGGACGCGGCCCGGAGCGAGGGAGAGCAGGTGGTGCTGGCCACCGGCTCGGTGCCCGACACGGAGCGCTACCCCGACTCCGCCCTACCCGTACTGGACGCGGCGGCCGTGCTGGCCGACCCGGCCGCCGTCCCGGACGGGCCGGTGGCCGTGATCGACCTGGTCGGCGACTGGGTGGCGGTCAACCTGGCGGAGTGGCTGGCCACCGCCCACGGGCGCCACGTGACGCTGATATGCCCGGACCTGGTGGCCGGGACGCTGCTGTCCCGCACCGGGGATCTGGCCGACGCCAACGGCCGGCTGCAAAGGGCCGGGGTGACCCGCCGCCTGCGCAGCATCGTCCGGGGCATCGGGCCGGACGGGGTCGAGGTGGAGGACTGCTGGACGGCGGCGCCCGGCCTGGTCCCGGCCGCGGTGGTCGTCGACTGCGGGCACCGCCGGCCCGACGACCGGCTGTACGAGGAGCTGGCCGACCCCGCGGTGCACCGGATCGGGGACTGCGTGGCACCGCGCTCGCTGCTCGAGGCGGTGCTCGAGGGGCGGCGGGCGGCCCTGCGCCTCTTGGGCGCGCCCGTGCTCGAAGCGGCGGCCCATTGAGCGGCGGCAGCCGGTACCGGCACCTCTTCACTCCCCTGCGCATCGGGTCGTTGACCGTGCACAACCGGATCGTCTTCTCGGCTCACCTGACCAACTACGCCACCCAGGACGGCCGGCCCAGCG
>DATGAX010000185.1:0-4872 GCA_035312965.1 Acidimicrobiales bacterium | reverse complement strand
ACAGCCAGTGGAGCAGCGTCGTCGGTGTCGAAGCGGTGGGGATCGAGTCGGCGAGCCGGAAGTTCGCCGTGTTCTGCTCCACCCCGCTGACGAGTGCCTGGAAGCGGGGCAGGACGGTGCCGAGTTGGCTGACGCCGGTGGCGACGGCCGGGAAATTGGCGGCCAGCGACTGCCCGAGCTGGTCGGGGGTGACCTTGAGCTGGGCGGCGAGGGCGGGGAGGGCCTTGCCGGTGAGCTCGTCGGCCATCGACTGGACGGTGTCCATGTAGGCCCGGGTTGTGCGGGCCCCTTCGGCGGAGAACACCGGCCGGAACGCATTGGTGACCCCGTCCACCGCCTGGGTCTTCTTCGGCACGGACAGGGCGAGGGGGGCGACGATCAGGACGGCGCCGACCACAGCGGCCACGCCGAGAGCGACGTTCCGGAAGCGGGCCGGCCGGACCAGGCCGAGGGCGGCGGCGCCGGCCAGGGCCAGGCCGGGAAGCAGGAACAGATAGGTCACGAACGTGGCCGGGAACGGCTTGGCCGGGATGGCGTCGGCCAGGTGGAAGTTGCCGGCCTGGGCCTGGAGCCCGCCGACCACGCCGTCGAAGTACGGCAGGATCGTCGGCAGATGAACGACTCCTTGGTGCGTGGGCCGATGCTGGTGGTGCGGGGTTCCGGGATGACGTCCCGGTCAGATGGCGACGGCCAGGTACTGGGTCGCCAGGTACTCGGCGATGCCCTCTTCGCCGCCCTCACGGCCGAAGCCGGAGTGCTTCACACCGCCGAAGGGAGCGGCGGCGTTGGAGACGAGCCCCTGGTTGAGGCCGACCATTCCGGTCTCGAGCCGCTCCCCCACCCGCAGGGCGCGGCGGAGGTCGTTGGTGTACAGGTACGACACGAGGCCGTAGGTCGTGCGGTTGGCGGCGGCTACGGCCTCGTCCTCGGTCCGGAACGTCGTGATCGGCGCAACCGGACCGAAGATCTCCTCGTGGAGGACGGCCGCCGCGTCGGGCACCGCCGTCAGGACCGTCGGAGGGAAGAACCACCCGGGGCGCTGGGCGGGCGTCCCGCCGACGAGCGCCTTCGCCCCGCCGTCGACCGCGTCGGCAACGAGCGCCGCCACCTTGTCCCGGGCCTGCTCCTCGATGAGCGGCCCGAGCGTCACGCCCGGTTGGGTGCCGGGGCCGACGGCCACCCGACCCATCCGGTCGGCCAGACGGGCGGTGAACTCCTCGGCCACCGACTCGGCGACGAGGAACCGGTTGGCGGCGGTGCAGGCCTGCCCGCCGTTGCGGAGCTTCGCCACCATCGCCCCCTCGACCGCCTCGTTGAGGTCGGCGTCGTCGAAGACGAGAAACGGCGCGTTCCCGCCGAGCTCCAGCGACAGGCGGAGGAGGTTTTCGGCCGCCACGGTCATGAGCCACCGGCCGGTCGCCGTCGAACCGGTGAACGACAGCTTGCGGATTTCCGGGCGGCGCAGTAGCGGCTCCACGACCTGGCCGGGCGCCGTCGTCGTCACTACGTTCAGCACCCCGGGCGGGAGGCCGACCTCCTCCAGGACGGCCGTCAACGCCAAGGCCGACAGGGGCGTCTGCTCGGCCGGCTTGAGCACCATGGTGCAACCCGCGGCCATCGCTGGCGCGATCTTCCGGGCGGCCATGGCCATCGGGAAATTCCACGGTGTGATCAGCAGGCAGGGGCCGACGGGGCGGGAGCCGGTGAGGAAGCGGGCCGTCCCGTCCGGCGAGCGGGTGTAGCGGCCGGGGAGGCGCACCGCCTCCTCCGAGAACCAGCGGAAGAAGTCGGCGGCGTAGGCGATCTCCGCCTTGGCCTCGGCCAGCGGCTTGCCCATCTCCAGGGTGAGGAGCAGGGCGAGGTCGTCGGCCCGGTCGGTGAGCAACTCGTAGGTTCCCCGGAGTAGCTCGCCGCGCTGCCGGGTGGGGACGGCCGCCCAGCCGTCCTGGGCGGCGGCCGCCGCCGTCACGGCGTCGACCCCGTCCTCCGGGGAGGCATCGGCCACCGGACAGAGCACCTCGCCGGTGGCGGGATCGACCACGTCGAAGGTCGACCCCGCCTTGGCGTCCCGCCAGATTCCGGCGATGAAGAGCTGTTTCGGGGCGCGAGCCACCGTCTCGTGCATTGCTGATTCCTGTGGTTGGTTGCGGGCGGTCAGGCGGCCGAGTCGGCCACTCCCACCTGGATGGTCCCGTCCTCCACCCGTACGGGGTAGGCCGACAGGCCGCAGGACTTCGGGTTGATGCCCTCTCCGGTCACGCAGTCGAACTCCCACAGGTGGGTGGAGCACATCAGCACGTTCCCGTCCAGCATCCCGTCGCTCAACGGTGAGGACAGGTGCGGGCAACGGTCCTCGTAGGCCCGGACTGCGCCGTCGGTGTTGATGAGGAGAACGTCGTGGCCCGCCACATCGACGCCGACCAGCTCGCCGACCCACAGCTCGGAGAGTGGCATGACGTCGTGCCAGACCATCGTCTGCTCCACGGTAATCACCGGACCGGAGAGCCAGCCAGCCCGGCGTCGGCCAGCACCCGGCCGCGGGCCGCGCTGGCGGCTTGGGTGGTCAGGGTCTCGTCCCGGCCGGCGGCCGGCAGCTTGGCCAGCAGGCGAGCCAGACCGGCGGCGGCCTCGTCGGCCCGGGGCGACCACCGGTCCACCCACCGTCCGAGGACTTCGGCGTTCTCGGGTCGGGCGGCGACCGCGTAGCGGGCCAGGGTGGCCGACCAGCGGGCGGCCCGGTCGGAGTCGGCGGCCAGGTTCGACAGCAGGAGCCAGGTGAGCTGGTCGCCGTTGGCGTCGGCCACCAGGGCCAGCTGGCGGAGGAGCACCTCCTCCAGGGTCGGGCGGAGGACGAGGTTGACGGCGGTGAGGCACTCGCCCCAGTCGTAGGCGACGAGCGCCTGCTCCACCGCCCGCCGGGCCGGCTGCCAGTCGGCCTCGGTCTCCCAGATGCGGCGCTCGCCGGTCACGAATCCGGCGGCGGGGTGGGCCTTCTCCAGTTGCTTTGCCCGGTAGGCAACGAGCGTGACCCGGCGCAGGAGGTCGGCGGTGGCGAAGACGGAGGCCGTCTGCGTGTACGACGACGGCGCCATCAGGCCGAGGTACGCCTGGCACATCTGCAGGCCGTGGGTCGGGTAGCGCATCGGGGTGAAGACGCTGGCCAGCACGCGGAGCCACTCCGGCGTCAGCTTGCTGTCGTGGCCGACGGCCTCGAACTCGTCGAGGACCTTCTCGGCCACCGTCTCCGCCTCGTCCTGGAGCGTGACGTACTTGCGGTAGGTCAGCTCCTCAGGGTCGCGGAACCCGTCCCAGTTGTCGGCCTGCAGCGGCGACTTGTCGCGGTAGGTGAGGAACCACATGTTCATCGGGGCGGTCGGGTTCGACTCCAGGGCCGCCGCCCGGCCGGGCCGGTAGGTGTAGTTGAGGCCGTGGGTGACGATCTCGTAGTCGCTGGGGACCCGGCCGAGGTCGCCGAGGGCGCTCCAGGTCCGGAGGCGCCGCGGGCGGGTGGGGGTGCTCATCGTTGCCTCCTCTAGTGCGCCGGCTTGGCCGCCGTGGCGGACAGGTCGTTCTTGTACGCCCACGTGATCTCGTCGGTCCGGTTGTCGATCCGCCCGGCGAAGGCCGACATCATCGTCTCCAGCCGGCGCAGCTCGAAGTCCCGTCCGAGGTAGCGGGCGACCGACTCCCTGGTCACCCGGAGGAAGCCGGGGGCTTCGATCCGGACGTAGGCGCCCCGATCGGTGACCGTGACCTCCCGGTCGGGGTTGTCGTCCCGGATGGCGGCCACGATGCCGTCGATGTCGTCCGACATCCGCAGCACGGGCCCCACGAGCTCGCTCATGCCGTCCCCCATTCGACGTAGACGTTGTGCAGCGGGGCGATGCCGGCTTCGGCCACCGTCGTGGCGGCGGGCACCACCTTGCCCTGGTACTTCACCACCATCGGGAGGCCCCGGTCGGGCTGGCGCCGGCCGACCACGTGGTGGGCGACCTTGGTCGCGACCTCGTCCATGGTGTCGGTATCGAGGACGAGCGCCAGTTGCGTGACGAAGTCGTCCTGGAACATGGCGTTGATCGGCACCGGCTGCGGCTCAGCCATTCTTCGCTCCTCCCTGCACGAGCGTCCCTCCGTTGGTCGCCGCCGGGGCGTAGTCCGCCGCCCAGCGGTAGTTGTAGGCGTCGTCGCCCATGGTCTCGGGGGTGAGGCCCATCCAGCCCAGGATGCCCTCCACGGTGGGCGGCTGGATCTCCCCGCCCAGGAGCCGTTCGATCACGGTGGTCTGGTGCTGCGTGTCCCTGTCCTCCCACCAGATCTGCCGACAGACCTTGGAGCAGAAGTGGTACGTGTACCCGTTGTTGGTCAGCGAGTAGCTCCGGACGGGGTACTTCGGGTTGTTCGGTGCCGCCGCCGTCCCGACCGGGAGGTGGCAGAAGTTGCACAGCCACGGCAGGGTCTCGGGCAGCGTCTTCTCCATCGCGCCGTTGTTGATGTTGGCGATGAGCTGGTCCCAGATCGGGCCGAACTGCTGCTCGAAGTTCGGGTACTTCTCGGACAGCCACTCCCGCTCGGCCTTGGAGACGCCACCCTGGGGCTTCCACCACACCGTGGGCCGCCAGAACCACACGCCGAGGTGGAGCGAGTGGTGCCAGGTCTCGAGCCCGTCCAGGAACTCCTGCCAGTACCACGGCTTCTTCAGGCCGTAGTCCTGAATGGAGCGGAGGAACTGGTCCACGATCCACTCCTGCATGAACTCCTTGTAGGACTGCTTCCGGTGCTCAAGGGGCGTGTAGTAGTCCATGCCCGGGCCGGTCAGGATCGAAAAGAGGCGGGCCGACGCCCAGAAGGTCTTGTCGACGATCCACTGCGCTC
>DATGAX010000184.1:0-4257 GCA_035312965.1 Acidimicrobiales bacterium | reverse complement strand
TCACCTTCACCGGGTAACCACCGACGTCCACCGACGCGAACTCGCGCGTCGAAGGCCAGCGCCGCCAGGTGCTGGCCCGTATCCCGAGCGTGCCCGTCTCGTCGGCCAGGACCTGTCGCAGCCGCCCCGCCGTTCCCTCGTTGCCCAGCACCGACACCACATGGGCGGGCCGGCCCTTCTTTCCTGTCACGGGCGTGATCCACGCGTCCAGGGCACCCGCCGCGAGCAGGGCGGTGAGGGTGGTCCCCAGGATCTCACCGGTGACATCGTCCAGATTGGCCTCCAGCACGACCACCGGCTCGGCTCCGCCGTGGTCGACAGTGGCCATCTCGCCGACCACCACCTGGGCCACGTTGGGGAGCCCGTCGATCTCCCTGCTGCCGGCGCCGAAGCCGGCCGCCGTCACCGTCATGGGCGGCATCGGGCCCCAGCCACGGCACAGCGCCGACAGGATCGCCGCCCCCGTGGGTGTCGTCAGCTCCATATTGATCGCCGTGCCGTAGGTCGGTGCCTGGGCCTCGGCCAGCAGCCGCACCACCGCCGGCGCCGGGATGGGCAGCGCGCCGTGGGCGGACGAGACCATGCCCGTGCCCTGCGCCACGGCACTGGACCGGACCTCGTCCACGCCCAGCAGCTCCAGGGCCACGCACGTGCCGACGATGTCGATGATGGCGTCGGTCGAGCCGACCTCGTGGAAGTGCACCTGTGACAGCGGGCGGCGGTGAAGCTGGCTCTCCACGGTGCCCAGCCGCTCGAAGACGGCCAGCGCCCGGGAGCGGGCCCGTTCGGGCAGGCGGGCCTCGGTGATCAGCCCCACGATGTGGCTGTAGGTGCGCACGACCTGGTGCTCCTTGACCTTCACCTTGACGTGGGTGGCCGCCAGGCCGGCCCGCAGTACCTCCTCCGTCTCGAGGGACCATCCTCCGACGGGTAGGGCCACCAGCTCACGTTCGATCCGGTCCAGGTCGGCGCCCGCGTCGATCAGCGCGCCCAGCGCCATGTTGCCGGCGATGCCGGCGAAGCAGTGCCACCAGGCGACGGTCGTCAATGCAGCAGCCTGTGGATGGCGAAGGCGGCGCCGAAGCCGTTGTCGATGCCGACGACGACGAGGCCCGACGCGCACGACGAGAGCATGGCCAGCAGCGCGGTCACCCCTTGGAGAGACGCCCCGTAGCCGGTGCTGGTCGGCACGGCGACCACCGGGGCCGAGGTCAGCCCGCCCACCACCGACGCCAGCGCGCCCTCCATGCCGGCCACCACGACGTTGGCCGGAGCCCTCTGTATCTCCGGCGTGCGGTCGAGCAGCCGGTGGATGCCGGCCACCCCGACGTCGGTGAGCGCCCGCGACGGGATGCCGAATGCGTCGAGCGTGGCCTGACACTCTTCGGCGACGGGCAGGTCCGCCGTCCCCGCCGTGATGACCCCGACCGGCTCCATGTCCCTCATCGGGGCGGGGCGCCACACCACAGTTGCGCCCCGGACGCGGGCTCCCGGCAGCTCCGCGGTCACCGCACTCCTCTGCTCCTCCGACGCCCGGCTGAGGACGACCGGGCCACCGCTCGACGAGAGCAGCTCGCGGATGATGCCCACGCACTGAGAGGCACTTTTTCCGGGTCCGTACACGGACTCCGGCACACCCTGGCGGAGCTCCCGGTGGGCGTCCACCGTGGCGTACCCCAGGTCGGTGTAGGGCAGGGCGCGCAGCTGGCGGACGGCCTCGTCGGCGTCCACCTCCCCCGCCGTCAGCCGGTCCAGCAGTTTTCGCACCGCGGCCTCGTCCATGATCCATCTATCCTGCCCGCCCATGACGGGACCTGTCGCACCGGGCGCCACCATCGGCTTCCTCGGCCCCCGCGGCACGTTCACCGAGGAGGCCCTGCGCAGCGACGCCCATCTCGCGGCCGCCGACCTGCGGGCCATGCGCTCCTTCGTGCACGTGCTCGACGGCGTGGCGTCGGGGGAGATCGACTACGGCTTCGTGGCCATCGAGAACTCGATCGAGGGCACCGTCTCCATCACCATGGACCAGCTCGTCTTCGAGCAGGAGCTCATCATCGTGGGCGAGGTGGTGCTGCCCGTCACCCAGAACCTCGTCGGGCCACCCGGCCTGCGCATGGCCGATGTCAAGCGGGTCGTGTCCTTCCCGCACGCCACCGGGCAGTGCCGTGGCTGGCTGGCCGACCACCTGCCCGACGTGGAGGAGGTCGCCGCCACTTCGACGGCCGAGGCGGTGCGCCTGGTCGGCGAGGGGGGGGACGGCTTCCACGACGGTCACACCGCCGCCATCGGCACCGCCCTGGCCGCGTCCCTGTACGGGCTCGACGTGCTGGCCGCCGAGATCGAGGACCACCGCGACAACAGCACCCGCTTCGTACTCGTTTCCCGGCCCGAGTCAGGGATCCCCGCCCCCACCGGCCACGACAAGACGAGCGTGGTGTGCTTCCAGTCCGCCGACCGGCCCGGGTCCCTGCACGGGATCCTGGGGCAGTTCTCGGCCCGCGACCTCAACCTGGTGAAGCTCGAGTCCCGCCCCACCAAGAAGGGGCTGGGCGACTACTGCTTCATCATCGACTTCGAGGGCCACGTGGGCGACGAGATGGTGGCCGACTGCTTGCGCGACCTTCACGCCGGGCTGCGCTCGCTCAAATTCCTGGGCTCCTACCCGGCGGCGGGAGCCCATGGAGCGGGCGTGCGCCAGGCCGCCACCGAAGCCTGGCACGCCGCCGACCTCTGGATCGAAGGAATCAGAGGCCTAATCAAGGGGGACACCTGACCGTGACCGATTTCGACCTGAGCCAGACCGACAAGCTGCTCTCGACCACCCGTTCCGTGCGCAAGCGGCTCGACCTCGACCGGGAGGTGCCCGAGTCGGTCATCGTCGAGTGCCTGCGCCTGGCCGTGCAGGCGCCGACCGGGAGCAACACCCAGGGTTGGCGCTGGATCGTCGTCACCGACCCGGACAAGAAGCGGGAGCTGGCCCGCATGTACGTGGAGGGCGGCCGGGGTTACCTCGAGTCGGCCGCCGGACGGGAGATGGAGCCGCAGACCCGCCGGGTGTACGAGAGCGCCCTCTTCCTCTGCGACATCCTGGAACGGGTCCCCGTGCTCGTGATCCCCTGCATCGAGGGCCGGGCCGAGAGCACCATGAACATCCTCTCCGCCTCGACCTACGGCTCGATCATCCCCGCGGCGTGGAGCTTCATGCTGGCGCTGCGCTCCCGGGGGCTGGGGTCGGCGTGGACGACGCTGCACCTGTTCAAGGAGCAGGAGGCGGCCGAACTGCTCGGCGTGCCGTACGACCAGGTGACGCAGGTAGCCCTCCTGCCGGTCGCCTACACGGTGGGCACCGACTTCAAGCCGGCGTCGCGTCCCCCGGTCGAAGGGATCACGTACTGGGACACCTGGGGCAGCACCCATGGCCTATGACGAGGACCTGGCGAACCGGATACGGGAGCTGATCGGCGCCGACCCCGCGCTCAGGGAGCAGAAGATGTTCGGCGGCCTGGCCTTCCTCATCGGGGGCAACATGGCCGTGGCGGCCAGCGGCCAGGGTGGCATCCTGGTGCGGGTCGACCCCGGTGACTCCGAACGCCTGATCGCCACGACCGGAGCGGAGCTCATGGAGATGAAGGGCCGGAGCATGACCGGCTGGCTGCGGGTCGCCGCCGAGGACGTCAAGACCAAGCGCCAGCTGGCCAAATGGGTCGACAAGGGTGTCGGGTACGCCCGGTCCCTGCCACCCAAGCGCTGACCCCGTTCATCGCCCTTCGCCGGGCCCCGATAAGGTCTTCAGCCGTTCGGGAGGGATGGCAGAGCGGCCGAATGCGAAGCTCTTGAAAAGCTTTGGGTGTCACAGCCCCGGGGGTTCGAATCCCTCTCCCTCCGCAGGTCAGAGGCCGCCAAGCCGATATTCACCGGCCCGGCCGATCAGGTCAGGCCGGTGACTGTGGCGGACGTCATGGCTCCTTGGACCGCAAGGCTGTAGGAGTCGCCGTTGTTGAGGGTCCCGAAGGTCGGGTATCCACTCCCGAAGGTGTATGTGATTGACGTATTCGTCCACGACCCGACGATCAGCCCGATGCAGTCGCCGAACTGGCCGGCCGTCCACCCCGTGCCGTCCTGCAGCCACAGTCGGTTGGTGTCGAAGTCGTCGCCGCTGGTCGAGCAGTTAGCAGGCTGGCCGGTCGGCTCCGTGCCGAACCCGGCCCCGTTGATGGTCACCGCGGGGGACGCACTCGAACCGGAGAACACCACCGA
>DATGAX010000183.1:0-2865 GCA_035312965.1 Acidimicrobiales bacterium | reverse complement strand
ACGGGTCGCTGCGCACCTCGGGGCTGACCATGAAAGCCATGAGCCGAGGTGTGGGGTGGGGCACGCGCAGCAGGGTCGAACCCAACGGGCCCCGGACTCGGGGCGGCAGGGTCATGGCCGCCCGGACCAGCCTCAACATGCGGTCGTTTGGCGGCGGCGCCACCGCTGCGTCGGGGATGGTCATCGACACTCCTCTCAGCCACGCGGCGCGCCGCCGGCTCGGAGCGTATGGCAGTGGTCCCGAGACGTCATCGGCCGCGAGGATGATCGAGCGCTCGTCCAGGGGGAGGAGCAGCCCGTGGGCGCTTTGCGTCGGGATGGTGACGAGGCCGTGTCCCCCGGGTTCAGCCCGCGAGGCGCCGGCGGTGCGGTGGACAGGCCACCCGGGCTCACATCCTGGGCATCGGCCACCTGGTTCTGCGACTGTGGCCTGCTGGACGACCGGGCATGACCATCTCCTTTCGACCACTGCGCCGAGCCGACTTCCCGATGCTCGCTCGCTGGCAGGCGAGCCCCCACGTCGCCCGGTGGTGGAAGGAGCCGGCCGACCTCGCCACCATCGCCAACAAGTACACGCCCACCGTCGAGGGACGCGACCCCACAGAGGTGTTCGTCATCGAGCTGGAGGGGGCGCCGGTCGGGATCGTCCAGCGTTATCTCATGGCCGACTATCCCGACTGGGCCGCGGCCATCGGCTTCGGCGACGCGGCCGGCATCGACTACTACCTCGGGGAGGCTGAGCTGACGGGCAAGGGCACCGGGAGTCGTGCCATCGCTGGCTTTGCCGCCGAGACCCTCGCCCGCTACCCGCAGGTCCCCGTGGTGGTTGCCGCTCCCCAGCAGGACAACGTGGCCTCCTGGCGAGCGCTGGAGAAGGCCGGCTTCGAGAGGCTGTGGGCGGGACGACCTGACTCCGACGACCCCTCCGACGCGGGCCCGGCCTTCGTCTATGGCCTGCGTCGCCAGGAAGCCTCTACGACCCCGACACCTCCCAGGCCTGGTCCCTCCTCGTGAGTGGGGGCCATCGGGCCCCGATCAAGGGGCGCCGAGGTCGAAGGTGGCGCTGGCGTGAATGGGATCGCGCAGGACCGTTCGCAGTGGGATGCCGATGCCGTAGGTGTGGACGGTCCGGTCGGGCGTGATTCTCAGAAAGCACGCATCCGGGTCGTCGAGCTCGCCGTGGGCGGTGATCTTCTTGAGCTGGCGAGACTCGAGCAGCTCGGCGATCGTCGGCTGCTGGGCGGACAGGATCTCAGCCGTCCCGCCGAACTGCACCAGGAAGGGCGGCGCCATGGGGTAGCGGTGGATGGGGATGCACACCGCCACCCGCGGGTTGCCGCCGATGTTGCGAGCCTTCTTGCTGGACCCCGATGTCGACACGTACAAGACGACCCCCACCGCCCGGTAGAGCACGCCAACGCAGTGAGGCCGGCTCCCCGAGGAGGTGGCGAGGGTGCAGAAGGAGTGCCTGGCGATGGCGCGCCGCACGCTTGCGGGAGCCGGGGTCTGTCCTGCACTCGTGCCCATGGCCCGAGTGTGGCGCACGTTCCGGGACGGTGCTCTGGATGTGCGGGCGGTGGTGAGCCTCCTGACACCTACCATCCAGCCGAATGGAGCCGGCTTCGGCGGCGTGGGCCGCCCTGAGCGAGCCTTGGCAGGTAGCCGTGAGCCAGGCCTGGAAGTCCTGGGTGGCGGGCTCGGCCGGCGTGGGCGCCGCCCTGGTCGACGGGGCGGGGTCCGTCGTCGCCCGAGGCCGAAACCGGATGGCCGAGCCCACGACCGGGCGCCTGGCGGGCACGGTCATGGCCCACGCAGAGATGGACGTGCTGTCCCAGGTGCCCTTCGGGACCCGGCCCAGCGGGGCCCTGTACACGACCTTCGAACCCTGCCTCATGTGCGCGGCCACGATCCTGCTCTATCGGGTCTCCGAGGTTCACTACGCGGCGGCCGACCCCGTCTTCGACGGCCTCCACGACTGGTTCGGGACCCATCCGTTCACCGCTGAGCGCGTGCCGCGACGGGTCCACCTGGGCGGGCCGGTCGGTGCCTTCTGCCACGTGTTGCACCTGGCCTGGCTCGTCGCCTATCCGGCGCCCGAGAGCGTGATAATCGCCCATGGCAACCTCGCGCCCGAGCATCTGGCCTGCGCGGCGGAGGTCGCCGATCGCCACCGGCTCAAGCCGCTGGCCGAAGGCGGTGGCCTCGTCCTCGACGCGCTGGCGGAGCTGTGGTCCGACCTCGTCACCCTGGCCGGCTGAGCGGGAGCCGGGGTCCCAAATCCGTGGACGGTGGGTCCCTTCTCGCTTTACCGTTCGGCCCAATCTCATCCAGAGGACCCCAGGGACCTGGCCCGATGACGGTCCGGCACCCGGCTTCGGCACGGTGCCAATGCCAGGATCGATGAGGAGGACTTCGCTTGCCTGGTCTCGACGACCTCAGGTTCCGACCGGCCGTCCCAACCGATGCCGGGTCGATCGCCACCCTGCATGCCGACAGCTGGCGCCGGCACTACCGGGGCGCCTACTCCGACGCCTTCCTCGACCACGACGTAGTCGCCGACCGCCGGGCGGTCTGGGGCGACCGGTTGAAGGAGCCAGACGCCGGGTGTTGCACGATCCTGGTCGAGGACGGCGACGCCCTGGTCGGCTTCGCCCACACCATCTTCGAGCACGACCCAACCTGGGGTGCGCTCCTCGACAACCTCCACGTGGTCCATGGGCTCAAGCGCCGGGGGATCGGATCCCGCCTGCTGGCCCTCACGGCCCGAGCCGTCATCGACCGGCGGGCACCTACCGGGCTGTACCTGTGGGTCCTGGAACAGAACGTGGACGGCCAGGCCTTCTACCGGGCACGGGGAGGCAGGTG
>DATGAX010000182.1:0-3320 GCA_035312965.1 Acidimicrobiales bacterium | reverse complement strand
TGCACCGGCCCGGCGGTCGAAACGGGTGACGGGTCGGTCGTCACCCCGAGGATCTTCACCTGGTAGACGGGCGTGGTTACGGTCAGGCTCTGGAGCGCGGCGAGGAAGACCTGCGCCGCCGGCGCGGTGTACGGCGTGGGATCGGAACCCCACGTCGAGGACGGGAACCGCACCCCGACCGAGTTGGGCATGGTGGAGAGGAACATCTGGTACGCCTGGTCGCCGAACTGGATCTCGGACCAGGCCGACGTCACCTCTGGCAGTACGGAGGCGGGGTCGGCACCCGGCAGGACGACCGATGAGGGCGGCACGGTCCCGGTCCCGGCCGGCACCGAGGTCCCCGTCGTCCCGGTCGTCCCCGTCGTCCCGGTCGTCCCGGTCGTCCCCGTCGTCCCCGTCGTCCCCGTCGTCCCCGAGGGCACAGTCGTTCCCGAGGCCACAGTGGTCCCGGACGGCACGGTCGTCCCCGACGCCGGGCCGGTCGCACCGGTACCGGCGGCGACGGTCGAAGTGGTCGCCGCACCCGTCCCCACCGAGCCGCCCGGCCGCGCCGCGGCCGCCGGACCGAGCACCTTGGCGAAGGCCTGGTCCAGGTCGGCCGCCGCCTTGCTCCGGGCCAGGAGGGTGGCGCCGAGCAGCCCGGCCGGGCCGCCGAGCTGGTCCGGCGGGGTCAGCTTCAACACCGAGGCGTAGGCGCCCGCCGCCCCTTTGGCCACCTGGGCGACTTGGCCCGCCACCGCCGGCGCCGGCGTCTTGAGACCCGACGACCAGACCGAGGCCAGCACCTGGCCTTCGGCGTTCGACGCCGCGATGGCGGGCAGCACCTTGTCCACCCAGGTCCCGACGGCCAGCGCCTGGCGCGGGCCCGGGGACCGGGAGTTGAGAGAGGCGTCGATCAGCAGGACCAGCAGGGTGATGACCACCCCGGCAGCGATCCAGCGAAAACCTGCGCCACCACGCCTGCCGGAACGGCCCGGGAGCGCCATAGCGCCCACACAGTAGTCAGGGCCTCTCCGTCTATATGAGCAGGTCCACCGCCGCGGCCGGGTCCGACAGGTCGCCCAGCACGGCGTCCGCCCCCAGACCGGCCAGCTCCGAGAGGGTGTAGCGGCCGGTGGCCACCAGCAGGCACCGGGCGCCGGCGGCGCGGGCGCAGGCCAGGTCACGCGGCGTGTCGCCGACGACCCAGGCGTCGGCCGGGGCCAGCCTGACCCCCCGGGCCTGCTCCAACCGGCGCAGCGCGAACGGCACCAGCTGGTTGCGGTCCTCCGAGTCGCTGCCGTAGGCGCCGATGTCCAGGTCCAGCCACTTGTCGAGGCCGTAGGCCGCCACCTTGACCACCGCGTTGGCGAAGACGTTGCCGGTGAGGAGCGTCTGGGCTACGTGGGCGACCGCAGCCAGGCCGCTCAGCACGTCGCTCACGCCGGGACAGGCCGCGCCCGACTCCCGGAGCACCCCGGCGTCGGCGGCCCGGGCCAACCCATCCTCCAGGCGGGCCAGCACCTCGGCGACCAGATCCGGGTGGTCGGGGACCTGCATCATGGCCAGGTACTCGCGGACGATGAGGGGGTCGGTCTTCCCACTCATGCGGACCCGCCGCTCAGGCCGACGCCCGAGCACCTCTTCGAGCGCGTCGTCGAACACGGACGCGCCGATGTCGCCCGCCCGCAGCAGGGTCCCGTCGACGTCCCAGAGCACGAGGCGGCGTACCGGCATGAACGGCCGATTCTGGCAGGGCCGGTCCCTCAGGACGAAGGTCGCCCAGTACGAAAGGCGGGATCGCCCCGTCTTGGCAGCCGATCCGCGGGAGACTGGGCCTGTGGGGCACGGGGTGACGGCGGTGTGGACGGCGTTCCACTATGAGATGCGGCTCCAGCTGCCCTGGATGTCGCTCAACTTCGTCCTGGCCGTGCTGCCCGCCCTGGGGGCAGCTGCCGCCCACCGGTGGTGGCCCCGGCTGGGCCAGCTGCGCTGGCCGTTGCTGGCCGCCGTGGCCATCATGCTCCCCAACGCTCCCTACGTCGTGACCGATCTGGTGCACCTCCGGACCTCGGTGGACTGGGCCCCGCACCGCATCGACGTGTGGGCCGGCATCCTGCCGCTCTTCGCCCTGCTCATCGCCAGCGGCGTCCTCAGCTACGCCTACACGATGCACCTCTTGCGCAAGGACATGCGCCGGGCCGGCTGGTCCAGGTCCCGGCGGGCCCTGGTCGAGACGGCGGCCGCCCTGCTGTGCGCGCTCGGTGTGGCGCTGGGCCGCATCTCGAGGCTCAACAGCTGGGACGTGTTCCGGCCCGGGCGGCTTATGCACGGGCTGCACGCCGTCAGCCTGGATCCCCGTGCCGTCGTGCTGGCCCTGGTCATCGTCCTCCTGGCCGGGGTGGGGGTGGATTGGGCCGCATCCGGCGTGGCCCACTCGGTGCGGGACCGCGTCCGCCATCGCTGACGTCGCCGACTTCGCTGACCGCCCCGGCGCGGTCGGCTACGGACCGGCGGAGATCGAAGCGAGGTGGGCGCCGGTGGCCCCCTGAAGTTCCCCGGGCGCGACCGCGAACACGGAATGGGGCGTGCCGGCGGCGGCCCACACCACGTCATGGGCCAGCAGGTGCTCGTCCATATATATGGAGACGTGCGTCGGGTGGCCGACGGGGGCCACCCCCCCGATGGCGAAACCGGTGCGGTCCCGGACGAACCGGCCGGACGCCCGCTCCACCGGGCCGCCGACCACCTCGGCCAGGCGGCCCTCGTCCACTCTGAGGTCCCCCGGCATCAGCACCAGCACCGGTTCGTCGCCCTCGACCGCCCGGAACACCAGCGACTTGACGATCTGGGCCACGTCGCAGCCGATGGCGGCGGCCGCCTCCCCCGCGGTCCGGGTGCTGTCCGGCATCGTCTTGACCGTCGTCGCCATCCCGAGCCGGCGCAGCTCCTCGGCGACCCGCCGGGCGCTTCCCTTCAGGTCCTCCACCGGGTGCCCTCAGGCCGGCGGCCGTTTGGACGCCACGAAGCCGGCCGACCCGGCCAGGAACGCGCCCACGTCGGCGGCCTTGCTCGTCACGATGTCGGCGAACCACGACGGCACGTACACCTGCACGGCGTCGCCGTCCAGCGCGTCGAACACGGCCGCCACCAGCTCGCCCACCGGGACCGGGGTGATGCCGGAGTCGATCACCGGGTCGTTGTCGGGCAGGGCGAACAGCTCGGTGTCGACCAGGCCGGGGTACACCACGAGCACCCGGATCCCCCGGTCCCACAGGTCGACGGCCATCGACTCGGAGAACGCGGTCAAGGCCGCTTTGGACGCGTCGTAGGCGCTCTCG
>DATGAX010000181.1:0-7251 GCA_035312965.1 Acidimicrobiales bacterium | reverse complement strand
CGTCTGGAGCTGCTCGGGAGTGGCGTCGATGGGGACGGCTACAGCCATGTCGTCATGCTAGGGGCGGAGCCGGCCCGGGTGACTACAGATAAAGGCCGGTGCCGCCGGCGACGCGCTCGGACGCCACGGCGTGGATGTCGCGCTCGCGGAGGATCAGGTAGTCCTCGCCCTGCACCTCGACCTCGTAGCGGTCCTCCGGATTGAACAGCACTTGATCCCCCTGCTTGACGGTCCGCACGTGGGGACCGGTGGCGACCACCTCGGCCCACGCCAGACGGCGGGCGACCTGGGCGGTGGCAGGGATCAGGATGCCGGCCCGGGACTTGCGCTCTCCCTCGCTGCGGGGGATCTGCACCAGGACCCGATCCGTGAGCATCTCGATGCCCTGCTTGCCGTCCATCGCGCCCAGGGTAGCGACGCCACCGCCATCTGACCGAATGGCCACAGTTCGGGTCGGCCGAGACGGGCAAAAGTTACGATTCGCCCGAAGAGGGACGTCCCGAGACAGGAGGGGGTCACATGTTCCGCAGCATCGTCGTGGGCACGGACGGCTCGGCCACCGCGGCCCGGGCCGTGGAGGCCGCCGCCCGGCTGGCCCGGGAGAACGGGGCCCGGCTCCACATCGTCACGGCCTACTCCACCGCGGTGCCGGCTCTGGCCGCGGCGTCGGGGGTGGCCCTGCCCGAACACGTCCTCGGGCCCCAGGTGCAGCAGGCCGTGGCCGACCAGGTGGCGTCCGAAGCCCGCGACACGCACTGCCACGGCGTCCCGACCGAGGTCCACGCCGTCCACCGGCCGGCGCCCGATGCCATCGTCGAGGTGGCCGAGATGCTCGACGCCGACCTGATCGTGGTGGGCAGCAAGGGCATGACCGGCGCCCGTCGGGTGCTCGGGTCGGTGCCCAACTCGGTCGCCCACTCCGCCCCGTGCGCCGTCCTCATCGTCAAGACGGCGTGATCTCAGCGGCCGGTACGGGCCGTACGACCACGCCGGCGGCGGCCATCACCTGCTTGGCCTCGGCGACGGTGGCCTCGCCGTAGTGGAAGATGGACGCCGCAAGGACGGCGTCGGCCCCGCCCTCCCGGGCCCCCTCGACGAGGTGCTGCAGGCCCCCCACGCCGCCGCTGGCCACGACCGGGATGCCCACCGAGTCCACCACCAACCGGGTGAGCTCGAGGTCGAAGCCCTCACGCGTCCCGTCCCGGTCCATGGAGTTGAGCACGATCTCGCCCGCCCCCCGGCGCTCCGCCTCCTGCGCCCACTCCACCGCGTCGAGACCCGCCGGCGATCGCCCGCCGTGGGTGTACACCTCGTAACCGCTCACCGTCGTTCCGGTCCGGCGCACGTCCATGCCGAGCACCATGCACTGCGCCCCGAAGGTGCCGGCGACCTCGTCGATGATCCCGGGGTGCAGCACGGCGGCCGAGTTGACGCTCACCTTGTCGGCGCCCACCCGCAGCAGGCGGCGGGCGTCCTCCAGTGACCGCACCCCCCCGCCCACGGTCAACGGGATGAACACCTCCTCGGCCGTACGCGACACCACGTCGACCATGGTCTCCCGACCACCCGAGGACGCCGTGATGTCGTAGAACACCAGCTCGTCGGCGCCTTCGCCGTCGTAGCGGGCGGCCAGCTCCACCGGGTCGCCGGCGTCGCGCAGGTTGACGAACTGGACGCCCTTGACCACGCGCCCCCCGTCCACGTCGAGGCAGGGGATGACGCGGACGCTCCTCACGTCAGCAGCCCGACGGCCTCGGCGACATCGATGCGCCGCTCGTAGATCGCCTTGCCGGCGATGACACCGATCAGCCCGGGCACCGCGGCCAGGGCGCGTATGTCGGCCATCGTCGCCACCCCGCCCGACGCGATCAGGGGGGCGCCGGTGGCGGCGGCAAGCGACGACAGCCCCTCGACGTCGGGGCCCGAGAGCCGCCCGTCGCGGGAGATGTCGGTGACGATGACGGCGGAAGCTCCGGCGGCCACCGCGGCGGGCACCAGCTCGCCCACGGTCCGGCCCCCGTCCTGCGTCCATCCCCGCAGGCGCACCTCGCCGCCGCGATGGTCCAGTCCGACCGCCACCTGGCCCGGCCAGCGCCCGGCGGCGGCCTCCACCAGGCCGGGGTCCTCGACGGCCGCGGTACCGATGACGACCCGGCCGACGCCCTGGTCGATCAGGGCCGCCGCATCGTCGAGGGTGCGCACCCCGCCGCCCGCCTGTACGGACACGCCGGCCGCCGCCACGGCCGCCGATATGGCGGCCACCACCGGCCGGTTGACCGGATCGCCGCAGCGCGCCGCGTCCAGGTCCACGACGTGGATCCAGCGGGCGCCGGCCTCGGCGAAACGACCGGCGACGGCTACCGGGTCGTCGCCGTACACGGTCTCCTGGTCGAAGTCGCCCTCCAGCAGGCGCACGAGCCGGCCGGCGCGCAGGTCGATGGCCGGGTAGAAGTCCATCAGCGGCAGGCGGCGGCGAAGTTGGCGAGGATGCGCAGCCCGGTAGCCCCCGACTTCTCCGGGTGGAACTGGGTGGCCCACATCCGGTCCCGGCCCACGGCGGCCACCACGGGACCGCCGTAGTCACAGGTCGCCGACACGTCTGCGCCCATCGGGGCGGCGTACGAATGGACGAAGTAGACCCAGGCCTCGCTCCCGAGGTCCTGTAGGAGCGGGCAGTCGGGCCGGGTCACGTCCAGCACGTTCCACTGCATCTGCGGCCGCTTGACGTCGTCAGGCAGCAAACCGACCCGCCCCGGCAGGATCCCCAGCCCTGCGGTGCCCGGCGACTCGTCCGAGCCCTCGTACATCATCTGCATCCCGACGCAGATCCCGAGGAACGGCTTACCGGACTCCACCGCGGCCAGCGCCACCCGGTCCAGCCCGCTGGAGCGCAGGGCGGCCATGCACCGGCCGAAGTTGCCCACGCCGGGCAGCACGACCCCGGACGCCTGCAAGGCCGCCAGGGGGCTGCGCACCAGGCAGGCGTCGGCGCCGACGTGCTGCAGGGCCTTCTCCGCCGAGCGCAGGTTGCCGATGCCGTAGTCCAGGACGGCGATCAAAGGGTGCCCTTCGTGGACGGGACACCCGATCCCTCCACCCGGACGGCGTCCCGCAGGGCCCGGGCCACGCCCTTGAACGAGGCCTCGACGATGTGGTGGGTGTTGCGGCCCGAGATCATCCGGATGTGGAGGGTGAGCCCGGCCGCCGTCACCAGAGCCCGCCAGAACTCCTCCGCCAGCTGCGGGTCGAACGGCGGCGACCCCAGCGGGTAGGCCTCCGCCCCCCCGCCGGGATCGACGTCGTACACCAGGTAGGGCCGACCCGACAGGTCCAGCGCCACCGCGATCAACGCCTCGTCGAGAGGAACGTCGATCGAGGCGAACCGGCGAACCCCGGCCTTGTCGCCCAACGCCTCCCGGATGCACTCCCCGAGGGCGATGCCGACGTCCTCCACCGTGTGGTGGGCGTCGACCTGCAGATCCCCTGCGGCCCGGATCACCAGGTCGAAACCGCCGTGCTTGCCCAGCTGGGCGACCATGTGGTCGAAGAACGGCAGACCCGTCTCCACCTCGGCCCGGCCCCAGCCGTCCAGGTCGATCTCGATCTCGATGCTCGTCTCCTTGGTGGTGCGCACCCGCTTGGCCGTGCGGGTCACAGGACATCCCCCAGGGCGGCGAGGAACGAGCCGTTCTCCTCGGGCGTGCCCACCGTGACCCGCAGGCACCCCTGCAGACCCGGCCAGGACGACGTGTCACGCACCAGCACGCCCCGCTCGAGCAGGGCGGTCCACACCTCGTCGCCCTTCCGGCTCTCCGGCCGGAACAGCACGAAGTTCGCCTGCGAAGGCCATGCCGTCACGGGGAGCCGGGCCAGGCCGGCAAGGATCCTCTGTCTCTCACGGACTATCAACCCGACCCGCTCCTCCATTTGTCCGACGAATTGGAGAGCCACGCGGCCGGCGACCTGCTTGAAGGCGTCCAGGTGGTACGGGAGGGCCACCCGCTCGAGACTGGACACGACCTCGGCCGGTCCGATCAGGTAACCCAGGCGCCCCGCCGCCATCGACCACGTCTTCGAGAACGTCCTCGTCACCACCAGCGGCCGCCCGTCGTCGACCAGGGACAGCGCCGACCAGTCGGCGAACTGCCCGTAGGCCTCGTCCACCGCCACCAGCCCCGGCGCCGTGTCGATCACCGTGCGCACCGCCGTCGGGTCGTCGGCCATCCCGGTCGGGTTGTTGGGCGAGCACAGGAACGTGATGGTCGGCCGGTGGGCCGCCATCACGTCGGCCACGTCGTCCAGGTCGAGGGTGAAGTCGGCCCGGCGCCGGCCCTCCACCGCCTCCGTCGACGTCAGATGGGCGATGTGGGCGTGGAGGGCGTACGTCGGCTCGAAGGTCGCCACCGCCCGTCCCGGACCGCCGTAGGCCAGGCACAGGCACTGCAGCACCTCGTTGGAGCCGTTGGCCGCGAAGACCTGGTCGGGTCGCACGCCGTGCAGCTCGGCCAGCGCCCGCCGCAGCTCCGTGGCGTCCCGATCGGGGTAACGGTTCCACTGGACGCGGGCCAGCTCCTCCTGCAGCCGGGCCGTCCACTCCGGCGGCGGCGGCAGCGGGGACTCGTTGGTGTTGAGCCGTACGGCCACGTCCACCTGCGGCGAGTGATACCCCTCGCGGAGGCCCAGGTCGGGCCGCGGCCCGGGAAGTGTCATGACTGCTGACGGATCCGCACCGACTCGGCATGGGCGGCCAGCCCCTCCGACCGGGCCAGGGCGTCGACGACGGGCGCCAGCCGCTCGAATCCCGAGCGGTCGACGTCCACGACGTGGATGTGCCGGCAGAAGTCGTCGACCCGGAGCGCGCTGCCGAAGCGGGCCGATCGTGCGGTCGGCAGCACGTGGTTGGGCCCGGCGGCGTAGTCCCCCAAGCTGGCCGGGGCCAGCGGGCCGAGGAACACCGCCCCGGCCGAGCGGATCCGGGGCACCAGCGCCTCGGGGTCGGCGCACATGATCTCCAGATGCTCGGCGGCCACGCAGTTGGCCACCTCGACGGCCTGCTCGGGGCCGTCCACCAGCACCCGGTAGCCCCCCTTGGCCAGCGACGCCTCGATCTCGGCCCGCCGCGGCGACCGGGCCGTGATGGCCGCCACCTCGGCCTCGATGGCGGCGGCCGCCTCTTCGGACCAGGTGATCAGGTAGGCCAGGCCGTCCGGACCGTGCTCGGCCTGGACCACGAGATCGACGGCGGCGTACGACGGGGGCGTCGTGGCATCGGCGACCACGGCCACCTCGGACGGCCCGGTGAAGGCGGAAGGGACCCCGACCGCGCCCTCCCCCGCCACCATGCGCTCGGCGATGGCCACGTAGCGGTTTCCCGGCCCCACGACCACGTCCACCGCCGCCACCGACTCCGTCCCGTAGGCGAGTGCGGCCACGGCCTGGGCTCCTCCCACTCGGTACACCTCGTCCACCCCGGCGATGGCGGCGGCGGCCAGGATGGGGGGGGCCAACCGGCCGTCGGGGCCCGGAGGTGAGCACAGCGCCACCGCCCCGACGCCGGCCACCCGGGCCGGCACCGCGGTCATGAGGACGGTGGAGGCCAGCGGGGCCCGCCCGCCCGGCACGTAGCACCCGGCCCGGGCGACCGGCCGGCGCAGCTCACGGACGGTCACGCCCTGGCGCTCGTAGCGGGCGTCGGGATGGAGCTGGGAGCGGTGGTAATCGGCGATGTTGTCATGGGCCGCCTCCAAGGCGGCCCGCAGGTCGGCCGGGATCCGGTCCAGCGCCGCCTTGACCTCGTCCTGCGGCACCCGGATCTCGTCTATGCGGACCCCGTCGAACCGCTCGGTGGCGGCCCGCAGGCCGGCGTCGCCGTCCCGTCGCACCTCGTCGAGGATGGACCGCACGGCGGCGGTGGCAGCGGGGTCGTCCACGATGCGGGGGGCGGGCAGGAGGTCGGCCAACGAACCGGTGGCGCGGCGCAGATCCAGGGGGGTCAGCAACGGGCGCGACTGAACTGCACGGGGGGCCATCGGGTAGAAGATGGTACCTCTATGACCGCGCACGCCGAATTGAGTTCCGTGGCCACCCGGCTCCACGAGTTGATCGCCCGGGTGACCGAGATTGCCGACGGGCTGGCCGCCGACGAGAAGGAAGAGGTGGGGTCTGAGCTGTTCGAGGTGGAGCGGACGCTGCGCACCGCCGAGCGCCGGCTCAACCGGGTGGTGGGCCGCTGACCCTCGACCGCGCCCGCCGGGGCGGGGCCACTTTGGCCCCCTTGGCCGCCTTGGCCACCGGCGCGGCCTTGGCCGCTTTGGCCACCGGCCCGGCCTTGAACGCCGACGGGCAGAAGTCGTTGAGGATGCACTCGCCGCAGCGGGGGCGGCGGGCGATGCAGGTGCGCCGCCCGTGCAGGATGACGCGCAGTCCGAAGGCACCCCAGTGCGCGGCCGGCAGCAGAGCTGTCACGTCCGACTCGATCTTGACCGGGTCGTCCGACTCGGTCAGCCCGAGCAGCCCGGTGAGGCGGGTGACGTGGGTGTCGACGGCCAGGCCGGGCAGGCCGAAGGCCACGCTGCGGATGACATTGGCCGTCTTGCGCCCCACCCCGGGCAGGGTGACCAGATCCTCCATCGCGGTCGGGACCTCGCCGTCGAAGCGTTCGACCAGCTCACGCGACAGCCCCAGCAGGCTGCGGGCCTTCGACCGGAAGAAGCCGGTGGGGTGGATCATCTCCTCCAGCTCCTCCGGTACCGCGGCGGCCAGGTCGGCGGGCGTCGGGTAGCGGGCGAAGAGCTTGGGCGTGACCATGTTGACCCGCTCGTCGGTGGTCTGGGCCGAGAGCACCGTGGCCACCGCCAGCTGGAACGGCGTGTCGAAGTCCAGCGCGCAGAGATCCTTGGCGCGGCCGGGGAAGGCGTCGGCCAGCCGCCGGTCGGTCTCTGTGGCCCGGCCCTTGGCCGAGCGGGGTTTCGCCATCCGTGCTCCGTGCTCCTCGACTCGACCACCGCGGGGCGGGACGGGAGAAGAGTACCGGCCCACCCCTCCGGTACCCTTCGAAGCGGTGCACCGGATCGAGATCAAGAGCCACCTGGGCCGGCCCGACATCGAAGCTGTCAGCACCCTGCTGTCCGAGGCGGCGGCCATCGACGGCCACGCCCCCATCGACGAGCACGACTGGCTCGACCTGGTCCAGGGCGGCCGGGCCGGTTTCGCCGGCCTGGTGGCGTGGGCCGAAGGCCACCCCCACCCTGT
>DATGAX010000180.1:0-6261 GCA_035312965.1 Acidimicrobiales bacterium | reverse complement strand
GGGTCGGCGCCGGGTCGGCGCCGGAATGGCCCACCGGCCACCAGACCGACGTCTACCGGGTCGAGATCGTGGGCACGCCGTCCATCACCCAGGAGACCGCCTTCCGCTTCACCGACGGCAGCGGTCGCGACGCCGCCACCGCCGGTTGCCTGGCCACCGGCCTGCGCGCCCTCAATGCCATCCCGGCCGTCAACGACCTGCCTCCCGGCTGGGTGACCCCGCTCGATCTGCCGCTCATCGCCGGAAAGGGGACCATCAGGTGACCGAGATCTACTCGCCCGACGTCTACCGGGACGGGCCCCCGCACGAGACCTTCGCCGAGCTGCGCCGCACCGACCCCGTCCACTGGCAGGAGGTGCCGGGCGAGCCGGGCTACTGGGCCGTTCTGCGCCACGCCGACGTGGTGGAGGTGGCCCGCCAGCCGCTGCTCTACTCGGCCGAGAAGGGGGGCGTGATCATCGAGAACATCCCCCCGGAGCAGCTCGAGTCGATGAAGCGCATGCTGCTCGCCATGGACCCGCCCCGCCACGGCCAGTTCCGCCGCCCGGTGGCCCCCCGCTTCCGGGCCAAGGTGATCGCCGAGATGGAGGGCCGGGTCCGCGAGGTGGTGTCGGCCATTCTCGAGGGGGCGGCCGAGGCGGGAACGGTCGAGTTCGTACAGGAGGTCGCGGCCAAGGTGCCGTCGCGGGTGTTCGGCCAGATCATGGGCCTGCCCGATGAGGACCTGCCCCACATCCATCATCTGTCCGAGCAGCTGACCAGCGCCCAGGACCCCGAGTTCGCCTACGAGGGCCCGGTGCAGGACGCCCCCAACGGCGCGTCGATGGAGATGGCCATGTACGCCATCCAGTTCGCCGCCGCCCGGCGGGCCATGGAGGACCAGCCCGAGGACCTGACCACCCTCCTCCTCAACACCGACTTCGACGGGGCGCCGATGGACGACATCTCCTTCGGGAGCTTCTTCGTCCAGATGGTCACCGCCGGCAACGACACCACCAAGACCATGCTGACCGCCGGCCTGCTCACCCTCCTCGAGCACCCCGACCAGATGGCGTCGCTGCGCGCCGATCCCGGGCTACTGCCGGTCGCGGTGGAGGAGATGCTCCGCTACGACAACCCCTTGCACTACTTCCGCCGCACCGCCACGTCCGACACGGTGCTGGCCGGCACCAAGATCTCGGCCGGTGACAAGGTGGCCATGATCTACACGTCGGCCAACCGGGACGAGGCGGTCTTCGACCGACCCCAGTCCTTCGACATTCGCCGCCACCCGAACCCCCACCTGAGCTTCGGCATCGCCGAGCACTTCTGCCTGGGCGCCCACCTGGCCCGGCTCGAGGCCCGCGTGTTCTTCGAGGAGCTCATGGCGCGCTTCGATTCGTTCGAGGTGACGGCCGACCCGGTCCGGGTGCGCTCGAACCTCAACAACGCCTACCGGTCGGTGCCGATGAGGCTGTCGCCGACTTCGTGATGTAGCCGGGCCTCCAGCTCCTCGTCCCGTCGCCGGCCGGCGGCCGGCGTCCACGGGCCGGCCATGAAGAAGATGAGGGGCAGGAAGATGAGCTGCCCGATGGCGGTGACGAGGAACCAGTGCTGCCACTGGCGGGGCCCCTGCTTGAGGGCCTTCTGCACCGCGGGGGCGTGCCGCTGGAGGTAGGCCAGCTGCTTCGATGCGCCCCCGACGGCAACGAGCTTCGACACCGCCTCCGAAGCCGTCACGTGTTCGGCCGCCTGGATCTGGCCCAGCGCGGCTGGGAGGGCGACCGGGTCCGTGGGGTTCTTCACCAGCGCCGCGAGAGTGGCCGGCTGGAGCTCCGTCACCGTCCTGATCTGCGCCGCGTACTGCACGCTGTACTTGGCCACCTGGGGTCCGAAGTCGGCGAGCGGGGTGATGGCCGGGACCACGAAGGCGAAGGCGGCGACCGTCCCGGCCACGACCACGCGGAGGACGCCGCCCGACACGGCCAGGCCGGTCGCGATCAGGGCCGGGTTCCGGTCCTCTATCTGCTCGGTGAAACCGGCCATCCACGGACCGAACACCATCCCGCCGAACACGGCCTGCACGGCCAGTATCAGGGTGAGGGTGAGGGCGGTCGTGTGCGGCCGGGTCGCCTGCAAGAGGAAGAGGAGGACGGCCACGATCGACCCGATCGTTCCCGCGAGCATGAGCGGCTTTCGCACCCGCAGCCGGTCCGAGAGGAGGCCGAACGTGATGAGGGACGCGACGTGGACCACCCAGACCCAGTTGGCGATGCTGTTGGCCTTGGCCCCGCCGAACAGGTAGGTCGTCTCGACGAAGAGGATCAGTCCGGCGACCAGCACGTAATAGAACATCAGGAACACGGCGATGCCGAAGGCGGAGGTCACGATGCGGCCCGTGATCATCTGGCGCCACGGGTGGGTCATGGCGGCGTCGACGTCGATGGTCCCGGCCAGCTGCTCGATCACGTCGCGATCTCCGGTGCTGACCATGATCTGGTCGCGCAGGTGCGGGTCGAGCTCCCGGAGCGTGAGGACGGCGAGGACACCGATCACCAGGCCGGTGATCCCGGCGATGGTGAACTGGTCCTGCCACGCGGTCAGGTGGTTGAGCGTGTGGCTGGAGACCTCGGACGCGGCCAGGCTGCCGAGGACCGGTCCCAGGGCCCATGAGCTCATGGCCGTGGCCCGGCCCAGCCGGGGCGAGAAGTCCCTCATCAGTGCCGGGGTCGCGACCAGGATGACCCCCTCGACCGCTCCGATCAGCGTCGAGATGGTGACGAACGCCCACTTGTTCGGCATGTGCGGCTGGACGAAGGCGACCAGCACCCCCACCGCCAGGAGGCCGTAGGCCACCATGTTGACCCGGCCGATCCGGTCGGCCAGGCCCCCCAGGACGGCCGTGGAGGCCCCGAACACCAGTCCGATGACGGCGGCCAGCAGGTAGAACTTGATGGTGATGCCGTAGTAGTTGAGGAGCTGGGGTCCCACGGTGCCGCCGCAGTACTGCTGGTAATAGAGGCCCACCGTGACCAGCACGGTGAGCGCCAGGTAGTAGCTGCGCCGGCCCGTCTCCGGGTACGCCGTCAGGAACCGGTCGTTGATCGCCAGGCGGCTCGGTGTCGACGCGGGCGCGAGTACCTCAGTGGTTGCCAATGCCCCTCCCCCTGTGTTTCGGGTCACACTAGGGCGTGGGGGTCAGGTCGTGACGATCTGCTCCAGGGTCCAGTCCGGGTGGTCGGCCGCCACCCGCGCCATCCAGTACGGGCTCTGGAACACGGCCAGCAGCACGCCGTCCCCCCGCCGGAGCACGTCGACGCCGCCCAGGGCCAGCAGCGAGGCCGCCGTCGCCTCGTCGGTCCGTCGCACCGTCCGCTCGTGCGGGCCGCTCAGCGAGATGGCGGCGCCGAACTCGTGCTCCATCCGGTGGGCCAGCACGTCGAACTGCATGACCCCCACCGCGGCCAGGATCGGGCTCGGGTCGTCGCCCCGGTGGAGGATCTGGACCACACCCTCTTGCTCCAACTGGGCCAGGCCCCGCCTGAACTGCTTGGCCCGGGACAGGTCCTTGGGGTGCGCGGTGGCGATGAGCTCGGGCGGGAAGGCCGGTATGGGCGGGAACGTCACCGGCTCGGAGCCGGCGTACAGGCTGTCTCCGACCCGCAACCCGCTGGCGTTGACCAGGCCTATGACGTCACCGGGCCACGCCTCGTCGATGGTGTCGCGCTCGGAGCCGAACACGGATGCGGCGTACTTGGTGGCGAACGGCTTGCCGGTCGGTCCGTGGGTGAGCACCATGCCCCGCTCGAAGCGACCCGAGCACACCCGGACGAAAGCGACGTGGTCCCGGTGGGCCGGGTTCATGTTGGCCTGGATCTTGAAGACGAAACCGGAGAACGGCTCGTCCAGTCGCCGGTCCCGCCCGCTGGCGTCGGTGACCGGCGACGGGCCGGGAGCCAGGTCCACGACGGCGTCGAGCAGGTGGCGCACCCCGAAATTGGTCAGGGCGGAGCCGACGAAGAGGGGGCTCGAGATCCCGGCGAGGAAGGTGTCGACGGAGAGCACCGCGCCCACCTCGTCCAGGAGCGCCACGTCCTCGACGGCCCGGGTCCAGTCGGCACCGAACCGGTCCGCCGCGGCGGCGTCGTCCAGGCGGTACTCCTCCGCTTCCGACGCCCCGCCTCGGCCCGTCCGGGCGAAGCCGACGAAGCCGCGGTCGCGCCGGTCGATCACCCCGTGGAAGTCGCCGGGGTCGCCGACCGGCCAGGTGACCGGTGTGGGGACCAGTCCGATCTGGTCCTCGATCTCGTCGAGCAGCTCGAGGGGGGCGCGGCCCGGGCGGTCGCACTTGTTGAGGAAGGTGATCACCGGCAGGCGCCGGGCGTGGCAGACCTCGAACAGCTTGAGCGTCTGCGGCTCGATGCCCTTGGCCACGTCGAGGACCATGACCGCGGCGTCGGCCGCGGTGAGGACCCGGTAGGTGTCCTCCGAGAAGTCGCGGTGACCCGGCGTATCGAGGAGGTTGACGGTGCAGCCCCGGTAGGGGAACTGGAGGACGGTCGAGCTGATCGATATGCCGCGCTCCTGCTCGAGCGCCATCCAGTCGGAGGTGGCCCGCCTCCGACCGGCCCGGGCCTTGACCGCCCCCGCTTCCTGGACCGCCCCGGCGTAGAGCAGGAACTTCTCGGTGAGGGTGGTCTTGCCCGCGTCGGGATGGCTGATGATGGCGAACGTGCGCCGCCGGGCCGCCTCCTCGGCGACCCGGTCCATCGTGTTGGTTGCGGTCGTCATGCCAGCTGGAACGTCACTCCCGTGAGCCGCTCCGACTCCTCCCACAGTCGCCGGGCGTCGGCGCCGTTGCGAGCCCGCCGGCTCGGCGTCTCGACCACCGGATACCCGAACTGCAGGAATTGCGGCCCGTAGAACTGGCCCCCCTTGGCCGCCGGATCGACGGCCGCCCTGACGGTGGGCAGGGCGCCCACCCGCACCGGCTGGCCGAACCCGCCGAAGATGCCGAGGAAGCGGTTGGCGATGCCGCCCCCCTCCTGCCCCAGGTCGGTCGCGGAGGCGCCGGGATGGGCCGCCAGCGCCTTGGCGGCCGCCCCCGCGGCACGGAACCGCCGCTCCATCTCCAGGGTGAAGAGGAGGTTGGCCAGCTTGCTCTGGAAGTACGGCCGCCAGCGGTCGTAGCGGCGCCGCTCGAACATCAGGTCGTCGAAGCGCATGGTGCCGGGCCGGTGCCCGAAGCTGGAGACGTTGACCACCCGGCCCTCCGGGGCAGCCAGCAGCAGGGGGGCCAGGTGGGCCGTGAACGCGAAGTGGCCCAGGTGGTTGACGCCGAACTGCATTTCGAACCCGTCTTCCGTCACGGCCCGGTCGACGGCCATGAGGCCGGCGTTGTTCACGAGGATGTCGAGGCGCGGGGTGCGCCCTTTGACCTCTTCAGCCGCCGCCGCCACCGACTTCAGGGACGACAGGTCGAGCGCCACGATCTCGGCCCCCGCCCCCACCTGCTCCCGCGCCGCCTCAGCCTTCGCCACGTTCCGGCACGCCATGAGCACCCGGGCGCCGGCGCCGGCCAGGAGGCGGGCCGTCTCCAGCCCCAGACCCGAATTGGCCCCGGTCACCACGGCCGTGCGGCCCGTCAGGTCGGGGATGTCCTGGGCGTCCCAGCGGCTCATCCGGTCACCGTACCCGGACGGTAGCCTGGACCGGGCATGCGTTACGGGACGTCTGTCATATGCGCGGTGTCGGCCGCCGTGATGTTCGCCTTCGCCGCGGTCATGCAGCAGGAATCGACCCTGACCGTCACCTCGGACAAGTCGCTCAGCCCCGGCCTGCTCTTCGACCTCCTGCACCGGCGCAAGTGGCTGCTCGGCGGGGCGTCGATGCTCGGCGGGTTCGGGCTGCAGGCGGCCGCCCTGGCTTTCGGGCCTGTGGCCCTGGTGCAGCCCATCGTGGTGCTGGAGCTGGCCTTCGCCATCCCGTTCGGGATCCTGCGCCGACACCGTCGGGCCGGCCTGCGGGAGTGGGCCGGGATTCTGGCCGTGATGACCGGCATCTCCATCTTCCTGCTGTCGGCGAATCCGGGATCGGGGGTGCAGAACCCCCCGACGATCCAGTGGATCGAGAGCCTGGTGCCGGTGGGCGGCGTCGCCGCCCTGTGCGTGCTGGCCGGTGCGGCGCGGCGGGGCCCGACCCGGGCCATGTTCCTCGGCTCCGCCGCCGGCCTGGCCTTCGGGGTGCTGTCGGTGCTGACCAAGGCCGTCACCCACCTGCTCA
>DATGAX010000179.1:0-6057 GCA_035312965.1 Acidimicrobiales bacterium | reverse complement strand
CGGCACCATCCCGATCCAGCCCGAGTGGCGGGCCGCCCTGATCACCGGGTTCCGGGGCGCCGTCCAGAACCCCAAGGGCACCGCCTACTACGACTTCAACAACCCCGAGGACCAGGCCATGGACATCGCCGGCAAGACCGGTACGGCCCAGCTCAACGCCCCCCGCCAGAACACCTCCGTGTTCACCAGCTTCGCCCCGGCCGCCAGCCCGCGGTACGTGGTCGACGCCTTCATGGAGGATTCCGGCTACGGGGCCTCGGTCGCCGCCCCGGTCGTCCGGGAGATCTACGACGCCCTGTTCAACACGCCGGTCCAACCGGTCACCTATTCGGCGGCCGGCTCCGGTGGGCAGAACTGATGCGCGACGGCCAGGGCCGCCTGCCCAGCGTCTGGCGCCAGTTCGACGTGGCGCTGGCCGGGGCGGTCGCCATGATCGGGGCGTTCGGCTGCCTGATGGTGTACACCGCCACCCGCGACCAGCTGCAGGCGCAGGGCATCAGCCCCACCTACTACCTGAAGAAGCAGGCCATCTTCCTGATCATCGGCCTGGTCCTGATGGTGGGGGTGGCCGCCGTCGACTACCGGCGCCTGCGGGACTGGGCCCTGCTCATCTACGGCGGCACGGTGCTGGTCCTGGTGGCGGTGTTCGCGGTGGGGCACAAGAGCCGGGGGGCCCAGGCCTGGTTCCAGGTCGGCAGCTACCAGCTGGAGCCGTCCGAGTTCGCCAAGATCGCCCTGATCCTGGCCCTGGGCGCGTACTGCGCCGGGGCCAAGGGCCGCCTCACCGGCCGGGCCCTGGCCGCCGTGCTGGCCCTGTCGGCCATCCCGTTCGTCCTGATCTACAAGCAGCCCGACCTCGGCAGCGCCCTGGTGCTGGCCGCCGTCCTGGTGGCCATGGTCCTCATCGGCGGGGCCCCGGCCCGGCACCTGGCCCTGCTCGGCGTGCTGACGGTGGGGCTCTCGTTCGGGGTGGTGCACTTCGGCGTCCTGAAGAGCTACCAGCAGGCCCGGCTGACCTCCTTCGCCAATGCGCCGTCGCAGCCCAACGCCGCCCTTCTCGCCACCCAGGCCGGGGCCAACGAGTACAACGTGGCCGAGGCCAAAGTGGCCGACAGCAACGGCGGCATCTTCGGGCAGGGGATCGGCAAGGGGACCCAGACCAACCTCTCCTACGTGCCCGAGCAGCGCACCGACTTCATCTTCACCGCGGTGGCCGAGCAGCTGGGCCTGGTCGGTTCGGCCGTGCTCCTGCTGCTGTTCGCCCTGGTGATCTGGCGGACCTGGCGAGCGGCCATCCTGTCCCGGGACCTCTTCGGGACGCTCGTCTGCGTCGGGGTCCTGGCCATGGTGGCGTTCCAGGTGTTCGAGAACATCGGGATGGCGGTGGGCATCATGCCGGTGGCCGGCATCCCGTTGCCTCTCATGAGCTATGGCGGTTCCTCGGCCATCGCCACCCTGGCTGCGGTGGGCCTGGTGCTGTCGGTCCGGATGCGCCGTTTCTCATAGCCGGCCCCTGGTCCGGACAAAGGGCCGGCCCGTTCGCGTGGCGGTGCTGGATCGCCCCTCCCGTCTAAACTGCCCAGGGACATGACGTCCCTCTGGCCGCAGATCGAACCGATCCTGGCCCATGTGGCGAAGCCGGCCCGCTACATAGGGTGCGAGGACGGGGCGGTCGAGCTGGGCCCGCTGGACGGTCGGGTGTCGTGGCTCCTCATGTACCCCGACGCCTACGAGGTGGGGCTGCCCAACCAGGGCCTGCAGATCCTCTACGAGATCCTCAACGAGCGGCCCGACGCCCGGGCCGAGCGGAGCTACGCGCCGTGGACGGACATGGAGGCGGAGATGCGCCGGCGGGGCGTGCCGCTGTTCTCCGTCGACAGCCACCACGCCGCCGGGGACTTCGACGTCCTGGCCTTCAACCTGTCGGCCGAGCTGGTCTACACCAACCTGCTCAATTGTGTGGATCTGGCCGGAGTCCCGGTGCGGTCGGAGCAGCGCCGGCCCGAGCACCCGGTGGTGATGGCCGGCGGCCACTGCACGTTCAACCCGGAGCCTCTGGCCGACTTCGTCGACGCCTTCGTCATCGGCGACGGCGAAGAAGTGGTGGGGGAGATCACCGACGCCCTCGTCGCATGGAAGGCCTCGGGCCGGACCGAAGGCTCCCGGCTCCACCTCCTGCGGGACCTGGCGACCATCCCCGGGGTGTACGTCCCGGCCGCCTACGACGTGGTGTACGACGGACCGCGCCTGGTGTCGGTGACCCCCCGCTGGCCTGGAGTTCCCGAACGGGTGGAGAAGCGGACGATCGCCGATCTCGGCGCCTGGCCCTACCCCCGCCACCAGCTGGTGCCCATGACCGAAGTGGTCCACGACCGGCTCAACGTGGAGATCTTCCGGGGCTGCACCCGCGGCTGCCGGTTCTGCCAGGCCGGCATGATCACCCGCCCGGTACGGGAGCGCCCCGCCGAGCAGGTGCTGGAGATGGCCTCCGCCGGGCTGGCCCGGACCGGATACGACGAGGTCGCCCTGACGTCGCTGTCCAGTGCCGACTTCTCCGGGATCGACTCCACCGTGCGGGGCATCATCGACGACCCGGCCTGCCGGGGGCAGGTGTCGGTGAGCCTACCCAGCCTGCGCGTCGACGCCTTCACCGTGGGCGTGGCCAGCCAGATCCAGAAGATCCGCCGCACCGGGCTCACCTTCGCGCCCGAGGCGGGCACGTGGCGCATGCGCCAGGTGATCAACAAGCTGATCCGCGAGGAGGATCTCTACGGCGCCGTCGAGTCGGCGTTCTCGCAGGGCTGGCGGCGGGTCAAGCTGTACTTCCTCACGGGACTGCCGACGGAGACCGACGAGGACACCCTCGGGATCGCCGAGCTGGCCCGCAATTGCGTGGCCGTCGGGCGCCACCACCAGAAGGGGGTGTCGGTCACGGCCTCGGTCGGCGGCTTCGTGCCCAAGCCGCAGACCCCGTTCCAGTGGTTCGGCCAGGCCACCGTGGGCGAGCTGCAGCACCGCATCGGCCTGCTGCGCGACGCCACCAAGCGGGAACGGGGCGTCCAGCTGCGCTGGCACGACCCCAAGGCCACTCTGGCCGAGGGCATCGCCAGCCGCGGCGACCGGCGGGTCGGAGCCGTCATCGAGGACGTGTGGCGGCAGGGTGGTGTCTTCCAGGAGTGGAGCGAGCACTTCTCGGTCGACCTGTGGACCGAGTCGATGGCCCGCCACGGCCTGTCCGTGGACTGGTACGTCCACCGCACCCGCGACCAGGACGAGGTGCTGCCGTGGGGCCACATCTCGGCCGGCCTGCACGACGACTTCCTGTGGCAGGAGTGGCAGGACGCCCTGGCCGCGGCCGGCACCCCGGACTGCCGGTGGACGCCGTGCTACGACTGCGGCGCCTGCACCGGCTTCGGCCTCGAGCACGTGGTGGCCTCCAACGTGGCGCCCGCCGGCGGCAGCCAGGGCACGGGGCAGGATCTGAGCGCCGGCGGCGACGTGCCGGTGTTCCTGCGCCCCAAGGCCGGAGCGCCGGCATGAACGACCGGGTGCGCCTGCGGATCCGCTTCTCCAAGCTGGGGAAGATCCGCTGGACCAGCCACCGGGATCTGGCCCGCATGTGGGAGCGGGCCTTCCGCCGGGTGGACCTGCCTCTCGCCTACAGCGAGGGCTTCACCCCGCGGCCGCGGGTCAGCTTCGGGCTGGCCCTCCCCACCGGTCACGAGTCGGTGGCCGAGTTCCTGGATGTCGAGCTGACCGGGATCGAAGGGGTCGATCTGGCCGCGCTGGGCACCCGCCTGTCGGCCGCCCTCCCGGTCGGGGTGGACGCCACCGCCGTAGCCGTGCTGGCCCCTGGAAGCCCGTCGCTGCAGGAGGACGTCACTTCCTGCTCGTGGCGGTGGACGGCGGCCGCCGCGGAGGGGGCGGAGCGCCCGCAGCTGGAGGAGGTGCGGCTCCGGGTCGCTTCGGTGCTGGCGGCGCCGTCGACCCCGATCGCCCGCAACCGCAAGGGCGTCGAGCGCGTCGAGGACATCCGTCCCGGCATTCTCGGCCTCGAGGTAGTAGAGGAGTCAGAGGACGGAGTGGTGCTGTCGGCCGAACTGGCCGCCGCCCCCCGCGCCGTCCGCCCGGCCGACGTGATCGCCGCGCTCGGCCCCGGTCTGGAGGAGCGCCACGTGCGCCGGACCAACCAATGGATTCTGCGCCACGGTGCGCGCCGGGAGCCGCTCGACGTGGCCCCGGACGATGCGCCGGCGGTGCCGCACGCCCTGGAGCGTGCGTCATGAGAAGGGATTTCTGCCAATGTCCGACGACAACCTTTCCGAGTCGGGGGCCGGGCCGGCCGATGCCGGCGTAACCCCCGATCCCGAACCGAGCGGGGCGCCCGCCGGTGACGACGGCACGCCGGCGGCCCGCAAGCGCCGCCGGCGCGGCAGCCGAGGAGGCCGGAACCGCACCCGGGCCGCCGGCGCGGCGGCCGGCGCCACCGACGACGACTTCGACGACTACGAGAGCGACGCCGGCGCGGCCGGCAGGGCCGGCGAGACACCCGGCGGCGAGGTCGCCGGCCCGTCCGAGCCGGCCCGCCCGGTGCCACCGAGGAACCCTCGCCCGGCGGCCAACGGCACCCCCGCGGCGCCGGTCGACACCAGCGCCCCGTTGATCCCGTCCATCCCGCCGCCGCGGCCCAAGATCGGCGACACCCGGCCCGCTCCGGGTCCGGCCCCCTCGCCGGCTCCTTCCGCCTCCGGGGCTGACGCGGGCGGCGGCGGTGCCCGCCGCCGCCGGCGGGGCGGCCGGGGCCGGGGCAGCGGCAACGGGGGAGGGCCGGCCCAGAGCGCGTCCCGGCCGGTCGAGGCGGTGCTGGTGGACGAGCCGGTCGAGATCGACGAGGAGACCATGGAGCGGCGGCGGGGGCGGGAGCGCAAGGGCCGCCCCGTCGGCCGCTACATGATGGTCGTGCACGCCCGGCGGGAGGCCACCCAGATCGCCGTGCTGGAGGGCCGGGCCCTGATCGAGCACTACGTCTCCCGCCCGGCCGACGACGCCAACCAGATCGACGGCAACATCTACCTGGGTCGGGTGCAGAACGTGCTGCCCGGGATGGAGGCGGCGTTCATCGACATCGGGACCCCGAAGAACGCCGTGCTCTACCGCGGCGACGTCCGCTACGACAAGGACGACATAGAGAGCCCGGGCGGGGACTCCGCCCCGACCCGCGGCAAGCTCCCCGGGGCGGCCCGCAACGCCCGCATCGAGCAGCTGCTCAGGACGGGCCAGAACATCCTCTGCCAGGTCACCAAGAACCCGATCGGCACCAAGGGCGCCCGCCTCACCCAGGAGGTCTCCCTCCCCGGCCGTTTCGTCGTCCTCATCCCCAACAGCGACACCTACGGGATCTCCAAGCGCCTGGCCGACGACGAGCGCAAGCGCCTGCGGCGCATCCTGGACGAGGTCCGCCCGGCCGGGCACGGCCTGATCGTGCGCACCGCGGCGGAGGGGGCGACGGCCGACGAGCTGCGCCGCGACGTGGGCCGCCTCTCGCAGCAGTGGGACCGCATCGACCAGATGGCCAAGAGCAGCCGGGCCCCGGCCCTGCTCTACCGCGAGCCGGACATGGCGGTGCGGGTGATCCTGGAGGAGTTCAACCGCGAGTACCGCGGCGTCGTGATCGACGACCGCGATCTGTACAACGAGGTGCACGACTACGTCGCCAGCCTGATCCCCGAGCTCGAGGACAGGGTCGAGCTGTTCGACGATGACGAGCCCCTCCCGCTGTTCGAGCGCTATCACGTGCACGAGCAGCTCCACAAGGCCCTCGACCGCAAGGTGTGGCTGCCGTCGGGCGGCTCACTGATCATCGAGCGCACCGAGGCGCTGACGGTGATCGATGTCAACACCGGCAAGAACGTCGGCTCCTCGAGCCTCGAGGAGACCGTGTTCCGCAACAACCTCGAGGCCGCCGAGGAGATCGCTCGTCAGCTCCGGCTGCGAGACATCGGCGGCATCATCGTCATCGACTTCATCGACATGGAGATCAAGAAGAACCGCGACGAG
>DATGAX010000178.1:0-4123 GCA_035312965.1 Acidimicrobiales bacterium | reverse complement strand
CAGAACTCGCTGGCCCTGCAGCAGAAGCTGGCCGAGCGCCAGAAGCTGATGTCTCAGCTCGATCAGGCCAAGATGCAGGAACAGCTCAACACGGCGATGAACAACCTGTCGGCCACCGTCGACCAGACCGCCCCGTCGCTGGACCAGGTCCGGGCCAAGATCGAGGCCCGCTACGCCAAGGCCATCGGGGCCTCCGAGTTGGGCGGCCAGACCGTCGAGGCCCGGATGCTCGAGGTGGAGCAGATGTCCATGGGCACCGAGGCACGGTCCCGCCTGGATTCCATGAGGGCCGAGCTGGGCATCGGAGCCACGGGGGAGCTGGCGTCGCCCGCCCCGTCCGGCGGTGAGCTGGGTACCGGCGCGCCGGCCACCGCCGCCCCGACCGAGGCGGAGACGGTGGCCACCGAAGACAAGCCGTCCTAGCGGCTCCCGTCCTCCCCCTCCGGCGGCGGTGCAGCGGGGCCCCTACTGAGGCCTTTCGTCGTGGCCTCCGAACTCCTTGCGCATGGCCGAGAGCACCCTGTCGGCGAAGTCGGCTTCGCCCCGCGACGAGAAGCGCTCGAACAGCGCCGACGCTAGGACGTGGGCCGGAACCGCCTCGTCGATGGCGGCGAGCACCGTCCAGCGCCCCTCTCCCGAATCGGAGACGCGCCCGTGGAAACCCGACAGCGCCGGATCCTGATGGAGGGCGTGGGCCGTCAGGTCGAGCAGCCATGAGGCGACCACGCTCCCCCGCCTCCACACCTCGGCGACCTCGGCCGTGTCGATGTCGTACTTGTACCAGTCCGGGTTGGACAGCGGGGTGGTCTCGGCGTCGGCGCCGGCATGGGGAGCGTTGCCCACATTCGCCTTGTGGATGATGTTGAGGCCCTCGGCGTAGGCGGCCATCAGCCCGTACTCGATGCCGTTGTGCACCATCTTGACGAAGTGGCCGGCGCCGTTGGGCCCGCAGTGCAGGTAGCCCTGCTCCGCGGCGGACGGCTCGCCGGTGCGGCCCTCGGTACGGGGGGCCGCCTCCACCCCGGGGGCGATCGTCTTGAAGATCGGGTCGAGACGGGCGACCACTTCGGTCTCGCCGCCGATCATCAGGCAGTAGCCGCGGTCCAGGCCGAAGATGCCTCCGCTGGTGCCGACGTCGACGTAGTGGATGCCCTTCACCTTCAGCTCGCCCGCCTTCTGGATGTCGTCGTGGTAGTACGAGTTGCCGCCGTCGATGATGATGTCGCCCGCTTCCATGGCGGCCGCGATCCGGTCCACTGTCGAGCCGGTGTACGCAGCCGGGACCATCACCCAGGCGGCCCGCGGTGACGCCAACTTGGAGACGAAGTCCTCGACGCTCGACGAGCCGGTGGCCCCTTCCGCCTCGAGTGCCTTGAGGGCGTCATCGTTGACGTCGTAGACGACGCACTCGTGACCGTCGCGCATGAGCCGGCGCACCAGGTTGGCGCCCATCCGGCCCAGTCCCACCATCCCGAGTTGCACGTCGAGCCTCCTGTCGGGTTCGTCCTGGGGTCCATCCTGCCATCGGGGCGGAGCTTCCTGGTCGTCGGTGTGCTGCACCGCGTCCGGTCAGGTCAGCAGGAGGCGGGCGGTGGTAGCGCGGCTACGGAAGGATCACGAGGTCGTCGCGGTGCACGATCTCGGCCGAGGTGTCGGCCGGCAGGTCGGCGCTCCGCTTGCCGGCCAGGGCCCGCACCACGCTCGCGGTGTGCCGGGCCAGGCCCTTGGCGAAGACCTTGCCGTCGGGGCCGGCCAGCTCCACCGCGTCGTCGGCGTCGAAGTCCCCCTGCACCGACACCACTCCGGCCGGCAGCAGCGACACGCTGCGCAGCGTCAGCGCGGCGCGGGCCCCGTCGTCCACCACGATCGTCCCCGACGCGCCGACGGCGAAAGCGATCCACAGCTTGCGGGCCGGCAGGCGGGCCGGCCGGGGCACGAACACCGTTCCCACCCCGGGCGTACCGGCCAGCGCGTCGGCCAGGACCGACTCCCGGGCCGCGGCGGCGATCACGGCCCGCACCCCCGACCAGGCGGCGATCTTGGCCGCCGCCAGCTTGGACGCCATGCCCCCGCTGCCGCGGGCCGACCCCGCCCCGCCGGCCCGCGCCTCGAGGGAGTGGTCCACCGCCACGATCTCCTCGATCAACGACGCCTGCTGGTCGAATCGCGGGTCGGCGGTCAGGAGGCCGGCCTGATCGGTCAGCAGCACCAGCAGGTCGGCGGCCAGGAGGTGGGAGACCAGGGCGGCCAGGCGGTCGTTGTCCCCGAAGCGGATCTCGTCGTCGGCGATGGCGTCGTTCTCGTTGACGACGGGCACCACGCCGAGGTCGAGCAGCACCTGCAGGGTCTGGCGGGCGTGCAGGTACTGCTTGCGGTTGACGAAGTCGAGCGGGGCCAGCAGCACCTGCCCGGCGACGAGGCCGTGGGCGGCCAAGGCCCGGTTGTAGCGGTCGACGAGGTGGGCCTGCCCGACCGCGCTCACGGCCTGGAGGATGGCCGGGTCCGTGGGCCGGGCGTCGCCCAGCCCGAGCACGGGCAGCCCGGCGGCGATGGCCCCGCTGGTGACCACGACCACCCGGTCGCCGGCGGTCCGCAGCGCCGCCACCTCGGCGCACAGCTTGTCGATGGCGGCGTCGACGATGACGCCCCGCTCGTCGGTGAGCGAGGAAGTTCCGATCTTGGCGACGACGAGGCGGCCGGGCACGATCTGCGACGTTATTAGGAGGATGGCCGAACGGCCGAAGATTGCCGCCGTCTCACCATGGACCGGCCAGGCTGCCCCCCATGCCCCAGTACGCCATCCTGCAGAGCCACCCGCCCGACAACTGCCCCATGGCCAACGCCAAGGTGCGCGAGCACGCCATGGCCACCCTGCCCCACCTGGAGGAGAGGGCCAAGGCCAAGGGGATCGAGATCACCGTCAACGTCCACCTCGACCCGGCCCACCGGGCGCTCATGATCTTCGACGCGCCCAACGCCGAGTCGGTGCGGGATCTGGTGTACGAGGGCGGGTTCGTCCAGTTCACCGAGATGGAGTTCTTCCTCGTCACCCCGCTCCCGGAGCTGGTGGCCCGGATGGCCGACTTCCCGACCATCTACTGACCTAGTCCGGCTCGTACTCGAACTGGAAGCCGCCGATACGGACCAGGTCGCCGGTCCGGGCCCCGGCGCGGGTCAGCGCCCGGTCGACGCCCAGGCTGCGCAGGCGGGCCTGGGCGTACTCCAGCGCTTCGGGAATGGTGATGTCGGACAAAGCGACGGCCCGTTCGGCGGCCCGCCCCACGACCATCCACGACCCGTCCGGCGCCCGCTCGACCGCCACCCCTGCGGGTTCGGGGCGGTGTATGACGAAGCGCCCGTCTTGCGGCATCTCGGCCCGGGCCTGGGCCACCATGCCGGCCAGCGCCCCCAGAAGTGAACGGAGGCCGTCGCCGGTCACAGCCGAGATCCGGGGCCCGTCGAATTCGATGTCGGGGTCGGCGGCGTCGGCTTTGGACCCGACGACCATACGGGGCCGTGCCACCAGCTCGGGCTGGTAGCGGCGCAGCTCCTCCAGCAGCACCGCCTGCTGGGCGGCGGGCGGGCGGGCGTCGGCCGGAGCCAGATCGATCAGGATCAGCAGGGCCCGGGCCCGCTCGATGTGGCGCAGGAACCGGTGACCCAGCCCCTTGCCCTCGCTGGCCCCCTCGATGAGGCCCGGGATGTCGGCCACCACGAACTCGTGCTCGTCGAAGCGGACCACCCCGAGATGGGGCTCCAGGGTGGTGAACGGGTAGTCGGCGATCTTCGGCTTGGCCGCCGAGATGCGCGAGATCAGCGTGCTCTTCCCGGCGTTGGGGAAGCCGACCAGGGCCACGTCGGCCATGAGCTTGAGCTCCAGGTCCAGCCAGCGCTCCTCCCCCAGCTCGGCCTGCTCGGCGAAGGCCGGCGCCCGCCGGCGGTTGGACAGGAAGCGGGCGTTGCCCCGGCCCCCCTGGCCCCCGTGGGCGGCCAGCCACCTGTCGCCCTCCCGGGCCAGATCGGCCACCACCGTCCCCGACGCGTCGCGCACCACGGTGCCCTCCGGCACCGGTACCTCCAGATCGGCGCCGGTCTTGCCGTGGCGGCCCTTGCCCATCCCGTG
>DATGAX010000177.1:0-2744 GCA_035312965.1 Acidimicrobiales bacterium | reverse complement strand
CGCCACCGTCCGGTCCCGGGCGTTCTGGTTGAAGTCGATGAACACACCGTGGCGCTGCTCCTTCCACCATGCGGTGGTGGCGATGTCGGGCACGCGGCGCTCGACCTCCCGGGCGAGCGCAAGGGCCGCCCGGCGGACCTCGGTGAAATCCCAGCGCGGCTCGACCCGCACGTTCACGTGGATGCCCCGCTTCCCCGAGGTCTTCGGGAACCCGGTCAGGCCATGCTCCTCGAGGACCTCCCTGACCACGAGGGTCACCTGCCGGGCATCGTCGAACGGCGCCTCCGGCGTGGGATCGATGTCGACGCGCAGCTCGTCCGGGTGGTCGACGTCGGCGCACCGTACCGGCCACGGGTTGAGGTCGAGGCATCCCAGGTTGATGGCCCAGGCCAGGTGGGCGGCATCCTGGATCGCCAGGAACTCGGCCGACCGGCCGCTGGGGAACCGCACCGTCGTTGTCTGGATCCACGGCGGCCGGTGCGGGGGGACCCGCTTCTGGTAGATCTCCTCGCCGTCGACGCCGTCGGGATAGCGGTGCAGCATGTTGGGGCGGTCCCGGCACCCGACCAGGGCGCCGGGTGCCACGGCAAGGTAGTACTGCACCAGGTCGAGCTTGGTGAGCGGGCCCGCGGGCGACTCAGGGAAGAAGACCTTGGCCGGGTTGGTGATGCGGACGTCCCGCCCGTCCAGCTCGATCTCGATCGCGTCGCTGGCGGCGGACATGACCTCAGCCTACGACCTCAGGGGTTGCGAAGCGGGCCCCTCATGCCAGCCCTCGGGATGGGTAGAAACCTCGGGAGAAGGAAAGGAGATGCCGATGGCAATCGACGACCAGATCGAGGGCAAGCTGGACGAGGTCAAGGGCAAGTTGAAGGAGGAGGTCGGCAGAAGGTCGGGCGACCCCGAGACCGAGGCCGAGGGCCATGCCGATCAGTTCAAGGGGAAGGCGAAAGAGGCCCTCGGCGACGCAAAGGACGCGCTCAACAAAGGCAAGGACGCGATCACCGACAGCTAGTCGCTCCTGAAGCACGCCGCCCGGCCCCCACCACCGGGGGCCCGGCGGCGCGGCGGGGATTTCCGGAGCGGGACCGTAGGATGGCCCCCGTGTACGAGTCGCGCTTCGTTGTGGTGCGGGTCCGCGGCATCCCCATCGGCGTCAGCTGGTCCTGGCTCCTCGTCGCCGGCTTCCTCACCTGGTGGCTCGCCACCCAGCTCTTCCCGCAGCAATACCCCGGGCTGACCACGGGGGCCTACCTCGCCATGGCCGCCGCCTCTGCCCTCATGTTTTTCGTCTCGATCGTGCTCCACGAGTTGGGCCACGCCTTCCGGGCACTCCGGGAGGGCGTGAAGATCGAGGGGATCACCCTCTGGCTCCTGGGGGGCGTCGCACGGTTCCTCGGCATGTTCCCCTCCGCGGGGGCGGAGCTGCGGATCGCCGTTGCCGGCCCCCTGGTCTCCGTAGCCCTGGCCGTACTGTTCTGGCTCCTCGGCGCCGTGGGACATCCCCTCGGGATGGCCGTGCCGCTGCGGGGCGTGCTCGAGTACCTGGCGGCGATCAACGTCCTCGTCGTGGTCTTCAACCTGGTGCCGGCCCTGCCACTCGACGGCGGGAGAATCCTGCGGTCCCTCCTCTGGAAGCGGCGTGGCGACTTCCCCTCGGCCACGCGGACCGCCGCGGTCCTCGGGCAGGGGTTCGGCTTCCTCCTCGGCGCCTCCGGCATCTACGCCATCTCCCAGCGCCAGATGGCGACCGGCGTCTGGCTGGCCCTCATCGGCGCCTTCATCGTCAATGCGGCCCGGGCGGAGGCCTCCTACGGCCTCGTCGACGGGACCCTGGGCCGTGCGCGGGTGGACAGCGTCATGACCCCGAACCCCCTGGTGGTGTCGCCGGGCACGACCATTGACGACCTGCTCGTGCGAGCGGCCGCCCTGGCCAGCCCGCTTCCCGCGTACCCGGTCGCCGACCAGGGCGAGCTCGTCGGGCTGATCTCGCTGCGGCGGGTGGGCTCGATCCCCCCGGAGGACCGGGCAGGCAGGACCGTCGCGGAGGCGATGACGCCGCGCGAACGGGTGACGGTCCTGTCGCCGGACACACCCATGCGGCAGGCACTCGGCGCCATCCAGGCGAGCGACGAGCCCGCAGTCGTCACGGAGGGGGGAAGGATCGCCGGCCTGGTGTCGGTCCTCGACGTCGCCAGGGCCCTGAAGGCCCACCTCGGATCCCTCGGACCTGCCGGTCGCCGGCGCCGGCGCAGCCACCGCAAGCTGCTGGGTGGCATCGCGGGCCTCGCGGCCGTGGTGGTCCTCGGCGTCGTCTGGCACCCACCGGTGTACGTCCTGTCGCCGGGACCGGCGACGGACGTGTCGCACGACATGACGATCTCCGGCGTGCCGGTGCGGACCACGACCGTCCCCTACCTGCTCACGACGGTGCGGGCCGACCAGCACACCGCCCTTGCCGACATCGTCGAGATGTTCCGGCCGCACCGGGCGATGGTCACGACCGCCGACGTCGGATCGATCGCCTTCCAGGACCTGATGTTCGACGAGAGCCGGGTCCTGGCGGCTGCGGCGGCGGCGAGAGCCAGGGGCATCGCGGTGACGCTGACCGGTGCCGGGGTCCAGGTCATCGGTATCACGGCCGGCTCGCCTGCGGTGGGCACGCTGAAGCCCGGTGACCTGATCACGGCGATCGACGGGACGCCGGTGCGGACCGGGTTCGAGCTGGAGGATGCGGTCCGCTC
>DATGAX010000176.1:0-4388 GCA_035312965.1 Acidimicrobiales bacterium | reverse complement strand
CCTTGGCCACCAGGTTCATCCCGTCCCGGACCGGGTTGACCAGCAGGACGTCGTAGCGGCGGAGGGCGGCGACGGAGCGGGGGTAGTCGTCGGCCGGGTCGAGGAGGATCGGTGTCCAGCCGGGGCGGGCCCACTTGTCGTTGAGCTGGGCGGCCAGGCTGACGGCTTCCTGACCGTAGGCCTGGTACTCGGCCAGCCCCACCCGGGACGGGTAGACCATGGCGGCGAAGACGACCCGGCCCCGGATGTCCGGGCGCCGCTCCAACAGCTCGTCGAAGGCCCAGAAGCCGCGGAGGACGTTCTTGGAAGGCTCGATCCGGTCCACCCGGACGATCAGCCGGCGGTCGCCGACCTGCTCCTCGAGACGCTCCAGCGCGGCGCGGCAGCCCGGCGAGGAGGCCGCTTCGAGGACATCGGTGGTGTCGGCCGCGGCCGGGGAAACGAACACGCACGGGTCTTTGCGCAGCAGGGCACGGCTGCAGCGGGCGAACGACTCGGCCCAGCGGGCGGTGTGGAAGCCCACCGCGCCGCCGCCCGTCAGCCCCGCCATCAACTCGCCCCCGACGGCGTCGGGCAGGACGGCCAGCTCCTCGGCCGAGCTCCACGGGGTGTGCATGAACGTGGAGATCTGCAGGTCGGGCCGGAGGTCGGACAGCATGGCCGGGACCAGGCACAGCTGGTAGTCGTGCACGAGCACCGTCGCGCCGTCCTCGGCGGCGGCCGCGGCGGCCTCGGCGAACGAACGGTTGACCCGGCGGTACCGGTCCCAGGCCTCCCACCAGTGGCGGTCGAAGCGGGGCCGGCGGGGATGATCCCAAAGACCGTGCAGGCAGAACCACAGGGTCTGGTTGGCGATGACGTCGTAGTAAGCGCCGTACTCGGCCGGGTCGACCACCACGGGCTGGAAGTCGAAACCTCCGGACGTGACCGAGCCGGCCGCGGTGCCCTCCCGGTCCTCGGCGGAGACGGCCGCCGCCAACCACAGAGCCCCGTCCCGCTGGGCGCCGGGTCCCAACGTGACCACCAGTCCGCCGGCGCCCCGCCTGGCCTGCACCCGCCCTTCGGCGTCCCGTAGGAAGCTGATGGGGCCGCGGTTGGATACGACGAGCAGCTTGGAACGGGCTTGCATGGCTGGCCCGACCCTACCCAGCATTGGGGCATGCCCCGACCAAGTCGCCCACGGCTCGTCGTCGCGCCGGACAAGTTTCGCGGGAGCGCCACGGCGACCGAGGTGGCGGCCGCCGTGGGGTCGGCCGCCTCCGACCTCGGCTGGTCCGTCGACCAGGCCCCGGTATCCGACGGGGGGGAGGGTTTCTGCGCCGTTCTCGGAGGCCGGCCGCAGCCGGCCACCGTCCGCGGCCCGCTCGGCGAGCCCGTCATGTCGGCCTGGTACCAACTCGACGGGGGCCGCGTCGCCGCCGTCGAGATGGCCATGGCGTCGGGCCTCACCCTGGCCGGCGGGGAAGAGGCCAACGATCCCATGCGGGCCTCCACCACCGGAGTCGGGGAGCTGATGGCGGCCGCCGTCAAGCGCGGGGCGCGGCGGCTGCTGGTGGGGATGGGAGGGTCGGCGTCCACCGACGGCGGGTGGGGGGCCATTGAGGCGCTCGAGCCCCGCAGCCGGCTGGCCGGCGTGCGCATCGAAGTGGCTTGCGACGTCCGTACCCGGTTCCTCGACGCGGCCGCGGTCTTTTCACCGCAGAAAGGAGCGACACCGGCGCAGGTGGAGATGCTCGCCCGGCGGTTGGAGCGCCTGGCCCAGCTGTACCTCGAACGCTTCGGGGTGGACGTCACGGCCATGGACGGGGCGGGCGCGGCCGGCGGACTGGCCGGCGGGCTGGCGGCCGTGGGTGCCACGCTCACGAGCGGCTTCGAGATGGTCGCCGACCGCATCGACCTGGCCGCCCGCATCGAGGGCGCCGATCTGGTCATCACCGGTGAGGGCCTCCTCGACGACCAGTCGTTCGAAGGCAAATCGGTCGGCGGGGTGATCGAACTGGCGGCCGAGATGGGCGTGCCGGTGGTCGTGATCGCCGGATCGGCCGAAGGAGACCACGACGTCGACGTCCGCACTCTGGTCGACGCCGTGGGAGAGGAGGCTGCCTTCGCTGACCCTCTCGGCGCCCTGCGCTCGGTGACCGCCGGTGTCCTCCGCGACTTCGCCGGCCGGGCCGACTGAGGGTCTAAGCCGTCTTGCGGTGGGCGGGCACCTCGACGAGAGGCGGAAGCTCCGTGTGCTGCACCTCGACCGGGTCCGTCTGGGGGCGCAGCAGCGTGGTCGACCACGGGACGTCGTCCTCGGCCACGCCGGCCCGCTCGAGAGCCAACTGCAGGATGGCCAGCGACTGCGGCCCGAGTTCCGACAGCGCCCGGTTGCGGTGCACCCGGGTCCCGAGGTCGCACTGGACCAGACTGTGGTTCCCGAACCGGGCCGTTACATCGATCAGCAGCGCGAGGTCCACGCCGTACCCGCCGGCGAAGGGCAGGGCCTCCAGCACCGAGCGGGGCGCGGCGCACTCCCCGGAGAGCGGTTGGGCCAGATCGGCCAGGTGGGGGAAGAAGACCGAGATCAAGGGCCGGGCCATCAATTCGGTGACCCGCCCCCCGGCCCGCTCGTAGAAGCCTTTGGCGAACGCGGCGTCGTCGCGCTGCAGCAAGGGGCCGGCCAGCCCCAGCACGAAGCCGGCGTGGAAATCCCGGATGTCGGCGTCGCAGAACACGATGAGGTCGCCGCTGGCTGCATGCACCCCCTTCCACATCGCCTGACCCTTGCCGTGGGCGGGGTACTCCGGCAGCACCTCGAGAGTCGAGCGCACCGTCGCCCCCGCCGACTCCGCCACCGCCGCGGTGTCGTCGGTGGATCCGTCGTCCATGACCAGGATCTCGTCGACCACCGGGACCGCTTCGACGAGATCGCGCCGGATGCAGTCCACGATCTGCCCGAGCGTCTCCGCTTCGTCGCGCGCCGGTATGCAGACCGAGACCCGGCGGCCCCGCTTGGCCGCCTGCACCCGTGCCGCCGGGTAGTCCGTCCACACGTGGGAGCGGCGCATGGGAGCCATCCTGCCACGCCCGGTGCCCATTCCAGAAAGCGATGTGCCCAGCCGGGACGACGCCGTATACACTTTGCCTCGACATTCATCAAGAGCGGCAGAGGGACGGGCCCTGTGAAGCCGCGGCAACCCGCCGACCGGTCCCCATGGGGCCCATGCCGGCAGGGTGCCAATGCCCGGATCGATGAGTCCAGAGGAGGATCTCAGAAGGTGCCCTACGTAGAAGGTCTGCGATGCCGGGAGTGCGGCCGGTCGTACCCGGCGGAAGCCCTGCATGTCTGCGAGTGGTGCTTCGGCCCACTCGAGGTGGTCTACGACTACGAAGCCATCCGGGCCAACATCTCGCGGGCCCGGATCGCGGCCGGGCCGGCGTCCATGTGGCGCTACGCCGACCTGCTCCCGGCCCGGGCGGAGGGGGCGGTGAGCCTGGGCGCGGGGTTCACCCCGCTCGTGCGGGCCGACCGGCTGGCCGCCGAGCTGGGGCTGCGCGAGCTGTGGATCAAGAACGACACGCTCAACCCGACCGGATCGTTCAAGGACCGGGTGGTGTCGGTCGCCCTCACCAAGGCGCAGGAGCTGGGCTTCAAAGTGGCGGCGTGCGCGTCCACCGGCAACCTGGCGAACTCCGTGGCCGCCCACGCGGCCCATGCCGGGATGGAGTCCATCGTGTTCATCCCCGCCGACCTGGAAGCGGGGAAGGTGGTGACCACGGCCGTGTTCGGCGGCCGGCTGGTCGCAGTAGAGGGTCACTACGACGAGGTCAACCGGCTGTGCGCGGAGCTGGCCGACGAGCACCCGTCGTGGGCCTTCGTCAACGTCAACGTCCGCACCTATTACGCCGAAGGATCGAAGACGCTGGCCTTCGAGACGGCGGAGCAGCTCGGGTGGGCGGCTCCTGATCACGTAGTCGTTCCGGTCGCGTCGGGGAGCCAGCTGACCAAGGTCGACAAGGGGTTCCACGAGTTGTGGTCGGTCGGACTGCTCGACGAGGAACCGCACGTCCGCATCTCCGGCGCCCAGGCGGCCGGCTGCTCGCCCGTGGCCACTGCCTTCGCCGCCGGGCGGGACGTGGTCAAGCCGGTCAAGCCGGACACCATCGCCAAGTCGCTGGCCATCGGCAACCCGGCGGACGGGCCATACGCAGTCGAGGCGGTTCGGCAGACCGGCGGCGCCATCGAGGCGGTCAGCGACGGCGAGGTCGTCGAGGCGATCGGGCTGCTGGCCCGGACCGAGGGGATCTTCGCCGAGACGGCCGGTGGCGTCACGATTGCGACGCTGGCCCGGCTGGCGGCGGCGGGCGTCGTGCAACGCGACGAGCGGGTGGTCGCGCTCGTC
>DATGAX010000175.1:0-8913 GCA_035312965.1 Acidimicrobiales bacterium | reverse complement strand
CAGATGAACACGATCACGTCGGCATACGGCCCGTTGGTGATGAACGTCTTCGACCCGTTGATCACGTACTCGTCGCCGTCACGGCGGGCCGTGGAGGACATCGAGCCGAAGGCGTCCGATCCCGAGCCGGGCTCGGTGATGGCCCACGCACCGACCGTGGCCAGGGCCTGGAGGTCGGGTACCCAGCGCTCCTTCTGGGCCCGGGTGCCCTTGGCGTTGATGGCCGCCGCGGTCAGTCCCACGGACACACCGAGCGCGGTGACCATCCCCGGGCAGTGCCGCGACAGCTCGATGGTCGGGATCAGCGTCATGGCCGGATCCCCGCCGCCCCCGCCGCCCCCGCTGCCGCCGGCCGCCGGGCCCGAGTCCTCCCGCTCCATGCGCCGGGCGAAGCCGGCCCGGGCCGCCGCGTCGATCCCGAAGGTCGCGAACATCTTGCGCAGCGCGTCGTAGGGCGGGCGGCCCTCGTGCTCGTACTGATCGAGGTCGGGGACGATCTCCTTCTCGATGAACTGGCGCACCGCGTGGCGCATCATCTGATGCTCTGCTGACCACTCGAACATGGGCCGAGGCTAATCGGCGGTCTCCCAATCCGACCGGTTCGGCCGTTACCCTGACGGGGTCATGGTCGCCGTTCCCCCCCGTCGCGGTCGGGATCGGGCCCGGGACCGGGCGGTGGAGCTGGCCAACGAGGCGGGCGCCCGGGTGCTGCACCGCATGGAGAAGGCGGTCGTGCGGGCGTCGCTGGTCCCGACCTCTCCCTTCGTGCCCACGTCCACCTTCCCTTGGATCCCGCGGCTCGAAGGCGAGTGGAAGACGATCCGGGCCGAGCTCGACGACGTGCTGTCCTACCGCGAGGACCTGCCCAACTTCCAGGACATCTCCATCGACCAGGCGTCGATCACCGACGACGACGGGTGGAAGACGTTCTTCTTCTTCGCCTACGGGTTCCGCTCGGAGGCCAACTGTGCCCGGTGCCCCCGGACGGCCGCCCTCCTCGACTCCGTTCCCGGTCTCACCACCGCCTTCTTCTCGATCCTCGCCCCGGGCAAGCACATCCCCGAGCACCGCGGGCCCTGGCGGGGCGTGCTGCGCTACCACCTCGCCCTCAAGGTGCCCGAACCGGCGGAGCAGGCCGGGATCACCGTCGGCGGCGAGACGGCCCACTGGGAGGAGGGGGGGAGCCTCCTCTTCGACGACGGTTACGAGCACGCGGCGTGGAACGACACCGACGGCGTGCGGGTGGTGCTCTTCGTGGATGTCGTCCGCCCGCTGCGGGCGCCGGCCGACCAGTTCAACCGGGCCCTGATATGGGCCATCGGCCGCTCGCCCTTCATCCAGGACTCCCGCAACCGTCACGAGGCGTGGGAGAAGCGCTTCGAGACGCTGCGGGCGGCCCGCCCGGCATGACGACGGATGACCGGCCCGTGACCGACCCCTCCGGCCCGCCCGCCTCGCCCGACCCGGCCGACGACACGGCCGACAAGCCGGCCGGCGACGTCTTCGCCAAGCTGGCCGACCCCCGCCTGGAGGAGTGGCATTTCGCCGAGTCCATCGGGCTGCTGCCGTTCTACCGGCAGCTGGAAGGCGAGGTGGGGCCGCGGACGGTGTTCGAAGGCCGGCCGGTGGTCATGCTCGGGTCCAACAACTACCTGGGCCTGACCACCGACGAGCGGGTGCGCGCCGCCGCCGTCGAGGCGGTGCACAGATACGGCACCGGGGTGACGGGCAGCCGGCTCCTCAACGGCACCCTCCCGATGCACGTCGAGCTCGAGGAGCTCCTGGCCGACTGGGTGGGCATGGAATCGGCCCTGGTGTTCACCACCGGTTACGCCGCCAACCTGGGCCTGATCGGGTCGTTGATCGGGCCGGACGACGCCCTGGTCGTCGACTCGGCCGCCCACGCCAGCCTGGTCGACGGGGCCCGGTACTCGGACGGGGTGCTGAGGGCCTTCCGCCACCAGCGGCCCAACAGCCTCCGGCGCACCCTGCGGTCGTGGCGCGAGCAGCCTCGCTCCGGCGGGGTCCTGGTGGCGGTGGACGGGATCTACTCGATGGAAGGCGACCGCGCTCCTCTGCTCGAGATCGCCGAGGCGTGCCGCGCCTTCGGGGCCCGGCTCCTCGTCGACGAGGCCCACGCCCTGGGCGTGGTCGGTCCGGCGGGCGCTGGCACGGCCGCCGAGGCCGGGGTGGAGGCCGATCTCGTGATGGGCACGTTCTCGAAGTCGCTGGCCAGCTGCGGCGGCTTCATAGCCGGCTCCCGCGCCGTGATCGACTACCTCAAGATCACGTGCCGGCCGCTCATGTTCACCGCTTCTGGTGTCCCGGCCGCGGTGGCTGCCGCGCTGGCCGCGGCGCGCATCGCCCGAGCCGAGGACTGGCGCCGCGACGCGCTGCGGGCCCGCGCCGCCCAGCTGCGGAGCGGGCTGGCCGAGCTGGGCTTCGACGTGGGCGGCTCGGAAGGCAGCCCGGTGGTGCCGGTGTGGGTGGGCGACGTGTGGCGGGCCGGTCACCTCTGGAAGGCGCTGCTCGAGGAGGGCGTCTACACCAACTGCGCCATCCCGCCGGCGGTGGCCAAGGCGGTGCTGCGCACGTCGGTGATGGCCACCCACACGGAGGCGGACATCGGTGCCGCCCTCGTCGGGTTCGCCCGGGCCCTCCGGCGGGTCGAGCAGGAAGCGGACTGAGGCCGAGGATCCGGTTTCAGCCCCGCCGGCCCGTCGGCCGCTGGTACAGGCGCCACACCTTGGACCGGGTCGCACCCATCGCCGACAGCTGGTCGTTGATGCGGTGGTTGGTGGCCAGCGTCCACGACGCCTCCGCCGTCTCGATGTAGGGGTCCCGGGCCAACCGGTCGACGATCTCGCCGTACAGCAGGGGCCCGAGGGCCAGATGCTGATAGTTGGGGCGGACGCCGAGGGCCCACACGCGGGCGTGGGACACCTTCTTGCCCTCCGTCAGGAGCGGGTACCACCCGGTGGGCAAGAGGCGGCCCGACCGGATCCGCTGCATGGGCCGGTTCATGTCGGGCAGGGCGAGGCACACGGCCACCGGCTCGCCCGTGTCGGTGGTCTCGAGGCCGAAGGCCCATTCCGGCCGGATGATCTGCTTGAGCTGCTTGGCCAGGTGCCTGACCTCGGGCTCGGGCAGCGGGGCGAAGCCCCAGTTGTCCTGCCAGGCCGCGTTGTACACCTCGAAGAACCGCCCGACCTCGGCGTCGTAGTCGTCCATGTCGATCGAACGGGCCCGCACCTTGGCCCGCGTCTTGAGTCGCTCGAGGGTGCGGCGCTGGCGGTCCGACAACGCGGTCTGGGTCTTCACGAAGTGCCAGGCCCACAGCTCCATCGCCGGCTCCCAGGCGTGGGCCGTCCACAGGCCCTCGTAGTACGGGGGGTTCTGCAGGGTCAGGATGGTAGGCGGGTCGTCGAAGCCGTCGACCTGCAGACCCAGCTCGTCGTTGGTGGTGAAGTTGGCCGGCCCCACACACGTGTCGGCACCGTGCTCGGCGGCCCAGGCGCACGCCACCTCGAACAGTGCGGCGGCCACGTCCGGGTCGTCGAAGCTGTCGTAGAAGCCCACCCAGGCCCAGCGCACCTTCTGGTAGTCGTTGAACATCGAGTCGACGCATGCGCCGATCCGCCCCACCGGCCGGCCATGCCGGTAGGCGATCCACAGCGCCGTCTGCTGGTGGCTGTTGGCCGGGTGGCGCGGTGACAGGCGGTCGTGGACGGTCAGGCGCAGCGGCGGGATCCAGTCGGGGTCGCCGCCGTGGATGCGGAACGGCACATCGATGAACCGGCGGCGCCCGTTCCAGCCGGACACGCGCCGGACTTCGGGACGGGGCATCCCGGAGAACGTATCCGACCGCGGACGGGCGTCATCGGGGTGCGGGCTGGCAAGCTGGACAGGATGAGCGAGCACAACCGCACCGACGCCGCCCCCCCGCTCCCGCCGGTCGAGCGGGTCCGGCCGGGACTGTGGAGCGTGCCGGTCCCCATACCGAACAACCCCCTCCGTTACGTGCTGGTCTACGCCTTCGAGACCGACCGCGGGCCGTACCTGGTGGACGCCGGCTGGAACACGGACGACGCCTACGAGACCCTCGTCGCCGGGCTGGCGGAGGCCGGCTTCGACATCGGATCGGTGCAGGGCGTCATCGTCACGCACATCCATCCCGACCACTACGGCCTGGCCGGGCGCATCCGGGAGGCGTCGGGGGCGTGGATCGGCCTGCACCCCGCCGACGCCCGGCTCATCGAGGACCGCTACGACGAGCCCGGGGACCTGATCGAGAAGATCGGCACCATGCTGCGGCGCGACGGTGCGCCGGAGGAGGAGATCGCCACTCTGCAGAACGCGTCGATGCCGGTGCGGCCCTGGGTGACACCGGTACGCCCCGATGTTCTCATCGAGGACGGCGACCATCCGGAGGTTCCCGGGTGGGACCTCACCGCCATCTGGACACCCGGCCATTCGCCCGGGCACATCTGCCTCTACGAGGCCGGCCACCGCTTGATGCTCTCGGGCGACCACGTGCTGCCCCGCATCACGCCGAACATCTCCTTCCACCCCCAGGCCGGGCCCGATCCGCTCGGCGACTTCCTGGCCTCGCTCGACAAGGTGGCGGCCTACGACACCGATGAGGCCCTGCCCGCCCACGAGCACCGCTTCTTCGACCTCCCCGGTCGGGTGGCCGAGCTCAAGGGGCACCACCAGGCCCGCTTCGACGAGGTCGTGGCCGCCATCCGCCACGGCAGCACGACGGCGTGGGACATCGCCGGCCACATGACATGGAGCCGGCCGTGGGAGCAGATCCAGGGGTGGATGCGCCGGGCCGCGGCGGGCGAGACGCTGGCCCATCTGCGCTACCTCGAGAAGCTGGGCGTGGTCGAGGAGGAAGAGGGCGAGCCCTCCACGTGGAAGATCGCCGACCTGGCGACCCGGGCCTGACCCCGCCTCGCCGCCCGTGACCGACTGGAACTTCGCCGATGTCTGGGACGCGGTGGCCGCGACCGTCCCCGACCGCCCCGCCCTGCAGCAGGGCGGGGTCCGCATCGACTGGCGGGACTTCGAGCGGCGGGCCGCCGCCGCCGCCGGGTACCTCGCCGCCCCTGCAGCTGAGGACTCCGGCCTCGGCCACCAGGCCAAGGTGGCGCAGTACCTGTACAACTGCCCCGAGTACCTGGAAACCCTCTACGCCTGCTTCAAAGCCGGCCTCGTGCCGGTCAACACCAACTACCGGTACACCGACGACGAGCTGGTCTACCTGTGGGACAACTCCGACGCGGAGGCGGTGATCTTCCACGCCGCCTTCGCCGATCGGGTCGAGCGGGTCCGGTCCCGGCTGCCCCGGGTCCGGCGGTGGCTGTTCGTCGACGACGGCACCGGCCCGTCCTGCCCCGGCTGGGCCGTCCGGTACGCCGAAGCGCTGGAGCACGCCCCGCCCGAGCCGGCCCGCCGGTCCGGCGACGACCTGCTCTTCGTCTACACGGGCGGCACCACCGGGATGCCGAAAGGGGTCATGTGGCGCCAGGACGACCTGTTCGTGGTCCTCAACCGCACCGGTGAGGTCCGCTACCCCGAACAGGGCGGGGTGGACGATGTGGCCGAGATCCTCGCTCAGCCGCCCAGGCACCCGCCCGCCCGCCTGGTGCCCGGACCGCCGCTCATGCACGGGACGGGGCTGTTCACCGCCATGTCGGTGCTGAGCAGCGGCGGTTCGGTCGTCATGCCCGAGAGCCGCCACTTCGAACCGGAGGCCCTGCTGGACCTGGTCCAGGCCGAGCGCATCACCGAGATGTCGATCGTCGGCGACGCCTTCGCCAAGCCCATCCTGGCGGCCCTCGACCGCCACCCGGGCCGATGGGACATCTCCTCCCTGTGGCTCATCATCAGCTCCGGTGTGATGTGGTCGGCCGAGGTGAAGGAGGGGCTCCTCCGCCACAACCCGCGCTTCGTCCTGGTGGACTCCCTCGGGTCATCGGAGGCCCTCGGGATGGCCCGGTCCACCTCCCGGGCCGGCCAGACGGCGCAGACGGCCGGCTTCACCCTGGGCCCGGACGCCAGGGTGGTCACCGACGACGGGAGGGACGTCCTCCCCGGCTCGGGCGAGCAGGGCCGGGTGGCCATCCGCGGCCGCGGGCCCCTCGGCTACTACAAGGACGACGAGAAGACGGCCAGCACGTTCTTCCTCCTCGACGGCGAGCGGTGGACCATCCCGGGCGACTTCGCCACCGTGCGGGCGGACGGTTCCGTACAGCTTCTGGGCCGCGGGTCGGTGTGCATCAACACCGGAGGCGAGAAGGTCTTCCCCGAAGAGGTCGAGGAGGTGCTCAAACGCCATCCGGCGGTAGCCGACGCCGTCGTGGTCGGCGTGCCCGACGACCGTTTCGGCGAGGCGGTCACCGCGGTGGTGCAGTGGCACTCCGGCCCGGACGTCGTGGCCGAGGCCGAACTGATCGAGTGGGTGAAGGTCCGGCTGGCCCCCTACAAGGCGCCCCGGCGGGTGATCGACGTCGACACCATCGGGCGGGCGCCCAACGGGAAGGTGGACTACCGCCGGTTGCGGGAGCGGGCGGTGGCCGCGGTCAGCTCTCGACCGTGACCGACGAGATGTACCAGCCTCCGGCCGCCCGGGTGACGGTCAGCTCGAACAGGGACCCGGTCTGGCGGTTGGCATAGGTGCAGGTGCCGGGGTCGACGCTCGGATCGGTGCACCCTCGGCTCTGGATGTACCCGGCGGGGAACGGTTGGGCGAACAGCGTGGCCACCGCCGGGGGGGCGGCCACCGCGGCGGCCGAGGTGCGGGCGCCTTCCGACCACGCCTGTACGAGGGCCGTTCCGGCGCCGTCGGGGGTGGCGGCCGGCGCCGACGGGCGGTACACGGTGGTGGGAGGGGTGGTGGTGAGGCGCGTTGTCGAGGTCGTCGCCGGAGCCGGTGCGGTCGGTGCCGTGGTGGACGGCGCGGGCGGGGGCGACGTGCTGGAGCACGCTCCCAATGTCGCCACGGCCGAGGCGACCGGAAGGATCAGGCGCCACGGGCGGGCAGATCGGGCAGGCACGGGGCCAAGGTAGGTTGCCGGCCGTGCTGTTGGCGGTGATGCCCCCGGGTCATCCGGCCGTCTACGACGTGCTCGTCGTCCTGCACGTGGTCACCGCCGTGCTCGGCTTCGGGGCGGTGGCCATCACCGGTGCCTACGGCGCCATCGCCCGCCATCCGGACGGGGCCGGCGCACGGGAGCGGGGCGAGGAGGTGCGCCGGTACTTCGCGTCCCCTTCCCCCGTCGAGTACCTGGTGCTGGTGGCGCCGGTGTTCGGTGTGGCGGCCATGACGGTGCGCCCCGGCGGCAGCGAGTTCGCCGACCTGTGGGCCGTCGCCGGCATGGTGATCTGGGTCGGGGCCGGTGGGCTCCTGACCGCCGTGGTCCGCCCCGCCGAAGGGCGCCTACGGGCCGCAGCCGCAGTGGCCACCGGCCCGCCCACCGGCCCGCCCACCGGCCCGCCCACCGGCCCCGAGCGCCGCGATGCATCCCGCATCATGTGGGCCGCGGCCGCGTCGGACTTCCTGTTCGTGGTCGCCGTTCTCCTGATGGTCACGCAACCGGGCTAGAGCCGCCCTACCATCCTGGGCATGGCTGCGTCCGCATCGGTGGGTGAGAGCAGCACGTTCCGGGGCGTGCCGGTCGAGGAGATCCGCGAGGACTTCCGCCTGGCGTGGATCTCCCGGTACCTCGACGACCGCGAGATAGCCCTGCAGAAGCAGAGCCGCGTGTTCTTCCAGATCTCCGGCGCCGGGCACGAGGCTTTGCTGCTGGGGTTGGGCCGGTACCTTAGGGGCGGCTACGACTGGTTCTTCCCCTACTACCGGGACCGGGCCCTCATGCTGGCCCTCGGGATCACCCCGGAGGAGATCCTCTACCAGGCGGTGGGGAGCTCGGCCGATCCTTCCTCGGGCGGCCGCCAGATGCCCTGCCATTGGGGCTACCGGCCGCTCAACGTGGTGACCGAGTCGTCGGCGACGGGCAGCCAGTGCCTGCCCGCGGTCGGTTGTGCGGAGGCGTCGCGTTACATCATCCGCCGCCCCAACCTGCCGGGCTGCGTGGCGTACGGCGACGAGCTGACCTACGTGTCGCTGGGCGAGGGCGCCACGTCGGAAGGGGAATTCTGGGAGAGCCTCAACTCGGCCTGCACCCTCCACCTGCCCGTCCTCTTCGTGGTGGCCGACAACGGGTACGCCATCTCGGTCCCCTCCACCGACCAGTCGCCGGCGCCGGTGTCGGAGCTGGTGCGCGGCTTCCGCGGCCTGCACATCCACACCCTCGACGGGCGGGACTACTTCAAGGTGCGGCGCAAGGCGGAGCGCATCGTCGCCGAGGTGCGGGCCGGCGTCGGCCCCGCTCTCGTCCACGCCAAGGTCACCCGGCCCTACTCGCACTCGTCGGCCGACACGCAGAGCAAGTACCGCTCCTCCGAGGAGCTGGCCGACGAGGCGGCCCACGACCCTCTGGTGTTGATGGAGAAGGCCATCGTGGGCGGTCGGCTGATGACCGAGGAAGAGGTCCAGGCCATCAAGGACGACGCCAAGCGGACCGTTGCCGAGGCGTCGCGCGTCGCCCTGGCCGGGCCGCGTCCCGACCCGGCGACGGTCCACGACCACGTGGTCGCCCTGCCGCAGGTGCCGGCCGAGGCCGAGCAGGACGACGGGACGGGGGAGGTGGTGGCGCTCGGCGAGGCCATCCGCCGCACGCTGCACGAACGCATGGCCGAAGACGAGCGCATCCGGGTTTTCGGGGAGGACGTGGCCGACGCCGGGGAGGTGGTGCTGAGCAACGTCGAGGGCAAGGGCGGCGTGTTCGGCACCACGCACGGCCTGCAGCGCGAGTTCGGCATCGCCCGCTGCTACAACACCCCGCT
>DATGAX010000174.1:0-4428 GCA_035312965.1 Acidimicrobiales bacterium | reverse complement strand
CGAACTTCTTGACGACGGCGAAAAGGAATGCCGGAACGGCGTGGCGCTGCTGCCACCGGTCGACCGCCCGAACGGTCCCCTCGACGCCCTTCATGGGAACCTCCTGCCCCGAATGGCGTCGGACTAAACGGTGAATCGGCGCAGGCATCGGGAAGGACGATGACGTGAGAACCAAAGACCTTTCCCGGCAGTTGCGGGCCTGGGAGCGCCGGTACTCCGGGGCGGAGGAGCGCCCACTTGGGTCGTACGGGATCCTCATGGGGCTGTACGCGACGAGCGTCGGCGCCATGGTGGCCGCGGCCCGCGCCCGCGGGGCGAGGGCGCCCGAACGCCTGGCCGGCACCGATCTGGCGCTGCTGACCGTTGGCACGTTCCGGGCCAGCCGTCTGATCACCAAGGATTCCGTCACCTCCTTCGTCCGGGCCCCGTTCACCCGCTACGAGGGCTCGGCCGGTGAGGGAGAGGTGCAGGAAGCCGTCGCGGGCCGCGGCCTGCGCCACGCCGCGGGTGAGCTGGTGAGCTGCCCGTTCTGCATCGCCGTATGGCTGGCATCGGTCGGGATGTTCGGGATGATCGTGTTCCCGAGAGCGGCCCGGACCGTCTGCTCCACCCTGGCCGTCGTCGCCGGGAGCGATCTCCTGCAATACGGCTACTCGGCACTGAAGGAGCTCGAGAATCAATAGGTTCGACGACGTACGCGATCTGGCCGCCGGGTGCCGGGCCTGCGATCTCTGGCGCAACGCCACCCGGACGGTGTTCGGGGAGGGCCCGGTTCCGGCCGCCATGATGCTCGTCGGCGAGCAGCCCGGTGACCAGGAGGACAGGGCCGGGCACCCGTTCGTCGGCCCGGCCGGCCGCATACTCGATCAGGCGCTGGGCCGAGCCGGCATCGAGCGCCGGACCGTGTACGTCACGAACGCGGTCAAGCACTTCAAGTGGAAGCCGAGAGGCAAGCGCCGTATCCACGACACTCCCAACCGGGTCGAAGTCGTCGCCTGCCGGCCCTGGCTGGAGACGGAGCTCGAACTGGTGAAGCCGGATGTGTTGGTGGTCCTGGGCGCCACCGCGGCGCAATCCGCCCTGGGCCCCGGGTTCCGGGTGACTCGCCATCGCGGGGAGGACCTCCGCGACACGGGGTTGGCCGAGCACGTGGTGGCAACCACCCACCCGTCAGCCGTGCTGCGGGTGGCCGACCCGGCGGAGCGGGAATCCGCCCTCACGCTGCTGGTCCGCGACCTGGAGGCGGCCGCCGCCCTGCTCTGACCTCAGGGCCGGGCGTCGCCGGTGAGGTCGGCCCATACGATCTTGCCGCCCGGGACGGATTCGAACCCCCAACGCTGTGCCAGCCGGGCGATCAAGGACAACCCCCGCCCGGTCAGGGCGCCCGGGCCGGCGACCTGCGGATCGGGGAGGACTTGCGACCCATCGGACACCGCGACGCGAATTCCCCGCTCCAGCCGGGTCAGCGTCATGGTGCACGGACCGGCGCCGTGGACCACGGCATTGGTGACCATCTCGGTGGCGACGAGCGCCAGATCGTCCACCGTCTCCGGCTGGTCCCACCGGAGCGCGGTGTCGACCGCGAAATGGCGGGCCGCTGAGGTGGCCTTCACCGACAGCTCGAGGGGGCGGGAGGCTTCGGGGGCTCCGGGCGGAGGCGCCGGTGCCAGCGAGCAGGCCGGGACCCGCCCCAGGACCCGGTGGTGCAGCCGGCAGACCCGGTTTCGCGCCGCGTCCCTGTGATCGTCGCTCGTCGGACCGGCCTGGTAGCCGCACAGAAGGACGAACGGGATGCGCCGACCCAGCGCCGACCACAACTCCTCCAGTTCGATGGCCGCCGACACCTGCCCGGCCGCCCAAAGAAGCGCGACCATCTCACCGAACACCCGGACCGGACGGCGCCGGCATCCGGCGCGGCGCAGCAGGCCGCCCACCTCCGCTTCGAAAGCGGTGTGGTTGATCCGGCCGTCGTGCCAGAACCGACCGAGCAGCCCGTCGGCATCAACCAGATGGAGGTACCCGTCGCGCCGGTACCGCCCCGGATCCGTCCCCGCCTGCCGCAGCGCGACGTCCAGCGCCGCGGCATGTTCGGGGGTGGCCACCAGGATCGTGACCTCGCCGGCTTCCAATCCGCCCTGGACGAACCCGGCCAGCACGGCCGACAACTCCTCGTCGGAGTCGTAGAACCGAACGGCGTGAGTGTCGTCAGAGCAGAAGTCGGTGGTCATGTATGTCACGCATTCCTATCCCACGTACCTTCCCCTGGATCACAGTGCCCATTCGCGCTATTCGCGGTTATTCGATCTGCACCACCCCCGCCAGGCCCGCTATCTCCAGCACTCGCAGTACGGCCGGTCCCGGATCGACCACCGTCAGCACGCCGTTCGGGCCGAGCATCTGGTAGGCCGACACCAGGGACGCCAAGCCGGCCGAGTCCATGAACGTCACCTCTCCCAGGTCGACCCTGATCGCTGCGCAACCGGCGGCAATGGAGTCGGTGAGAGCATTGCGCAGCGGTCCGACCGTCGACATGTCGATCTCTCCGTCGACGACGAGAGTCGCCGTCGGGCCGTCGATGTCGACCTGGCGCACAATGGTGCGTACCTCCGCCACATCCGACCTTTCCCGCATCACTGTCCCCAACTCTCTTCCGCCAGCGCCGGAAGTGTACCGGCCCCGTGCCGGGTGATCGGTTACGCCGGGCCGCGTCGGGGAACCATCACGTCACATGTCCGCCGCCGACGGCCCATGGCGAAGGCGCAACCTGGCTGCCTCGCTGGCGCTGGGAGCGCTGCTCGCCGTGGCGGGGTCGGTTCTGGTGGCGTTCCTCGCCGGCCGCAGCCACGTCCGGGCCGGGCTGGCCCACGCCGACTGGGTGTGGCTGGTGGCCGCGCCGGTGTCCGTGCTGGCCAGCCATGCCGGCTACGTCCTCTCGTACCGGGCCGTGAGCCGGGTGGACGGCGGGCTCGAGTTGCCGGCCGAGGAGGCCGCGGCCATGGTCACGACCGGCTTTGGTCCCCTGAGCCACCGCAGCGGCTTCGCCCTCGACGCTACGGTCTTCCGCAACTTCGGCCTGTCCCGCCGGCAGGCCGCGTTGCGGGTGCGAGCCCTCGGCCTGCTCGAGTACGCCGTGCTGGCGCCCGTCACCTTCGGGGCCGCCCTGTACATGCTCGTGGGTGGCCGCCCCGCCGAGGCGGGGGTGCTGCCTTCCTGGGTGATCGGCGTGCCGGCGGGCACGGTGCTCGGCGTGGTCCTCTTGCACCTCTACCGGCGGGCGGGCCGACCGAAGACATGGTGGTCGCATTTGCGCCAAGCCCTCGATTCGATGGAAGAGACGCTGAAGATCCTCGCCTCCTGGCCGGAGAACCTCATGGCCGTGGTCGGGATGGCCATCTACTGGGCGGCCGACATCGGCGCGCTCGCCGCCTGCGCCGTGGTCTTCACCCACCGCCACAGTGTCGGTCTGGAATTGCTGGTCGGGTACGCGTCGGGCTACGCGCTGACGAGGCGCAGCCTGCCGCTGGCCGGGGCGGGGATCGTCGAAGCCTTGCTGCCGTTCGCCCTCCACTGGGTCGGGTACCCCCTGCCGACGGCGGTCCTGTCGGTGGTCACGTACCGGGTCTTCAACCTCTGGCTGGCCATCCTTCCGGCGGTCGCCGGGGTGCGTCGGCTGCGCGCCCTCAAGCCGGTTTGGCCGCGGACCCGGCGGGTAGCCGCGCGATCATGGCAATCGAACTTCAAGGCAAGAGGGTCGCCTTCGTAGTGGCCAACGAGGGGATCGAACAGGCCGAGCTGACCAGCCCTTGGGAGGCGGTGGGCCAAGCGGGAGGCCAGCCGGTTCTGATCGCCACGAAGCCGGGGACGGTCCAGGCCTTCAACCATCTGGACAAGGCCGACACCTTCGAAGTGGACCAGACCACGGAGGAGGCCCGGGTCGACGAGTTCGACGGATTGGTGCTGCCCGGGGGCGTGGCCAACGCGGACCAGCTGCGCATGGACGGCGCCGCGGTGGATCTGGTGCGGGCCTTCTTCGACAGCGGGCGGCCCGTGGCGGTGATCTGCCACGGCCCCTGGGCGCTGGTCGAGGCGGATCGGGCGCGGGGTCGCACGCTCACGTCGTGGCCCTCGTTGCAGACCGACATCCGCAACGCCGGCGGCCAATGGGTGGATGCGCAAGTGCAGGTCTGCGAGGCCGGCCCGAACGTGTCGGTGAGCAGTCGCAAACCGGATGACCTGCCGGCCTTCAATCACGCCGTCCTCGACGCCTTCGCCCGGGCCCGTCAGGCGGTCTGAGCGCGGCCGGCGCGGGGCTAGCCCGCCGGTGCGGCGCACGCCGCGCACAGCCCGAGGATCTCGACCGTATGTGAGATCTCGGTGAAGTCGTGCCGGGCGGCGACGCGATCCGCCCACCGTTCGACTTCCGGGCCT
>DATGAX010000173.1:0-4737 GCA_035312965.1 Acidimicrobiales bacterium | reverse complement strand
CCAGGACAGCTCCACGAGCAGTCCCGGCTCCCCGCCCGGGCCCGGGAAGTGCAGCAGATCGCCCGAGGTGCGGGAGGGCCAGTCGATGCCGGAGAGGGTGAGGTTCTCCCCGGCCGCTCCGGGGAACAGACGGTGCCCGTCGCCGGCCAGGGCCGCGATCACGTCGGACGACCAGAGGCAGACGGCTTGGAAGGGGCGGCCGTGGTGCTTGCGGTTGGCCTGCACGTCTCCCTCGAGGCCCCTCCGGCCGACGGCGGCCGAGTCCACGGGCCGCTTGGGGACCCCGCCGGCGGAGACGTTGATCCGGTCCACCCGGCCGGAGGCGGGGACCCGGGTGGCGGCCAGTTGGCGGCTGACGTCCATGAGGTGGTGGCTGGCGTCGTGCACGGCGTGGAGCACGAGGGCCGCTGCTTCCTCCGGCCAGGGTCCGCGCTGCCGGCACTCGGCGGCCAGCGCCTCGCTCTCCCGCCCGAGCAGATCGACGACATCGGCCCGACGGAGGTCGAGCTCCGGCGCGTCCTCGGCCCCGGCGGGAGGGAAACCCAGCTCCGGACGGGGGGCGGCGGGGGAGACGAGCCGGTGCACGGCGAGCACGCGGAGCGCGGCGGTGGCCATGGCCGAGTGGAAGCCGTACTCGAGGACCGACCAGCGGTCGGGCCGGGGCCGCGGGCGGAGAGGGGCGACGGCCACGCCGTCGGTCGCCATCCGCCACCAGTCGCCGAGGCCGGCGAAGAAGCCGGCCGCGTCGCGCACGGTCCACTCGTGGGCGTCGAAGCCGCACTGACCGCAGGTCTCCCTCTCCATCGCGGTCAGTCTGCCCGCTGCGCCCGCTCGATCTCCTCCCCGACGGGTCGGCCGGCGTCCGGCTGGCCACTCTGGAAGGTCAGCTTCCTCAAGACTCCGGAAAAAGGGAAGGGGGGCGAGTAGTCGTCGCTCACGGCCACGCCGCGGTCGCGGCCGACCATCAACCCTCCCGCCGCCGTCCCGACCGCGGCGAACAGGGTCATGCCCGCGTGACGGGCCGAGGCCGCCGCCACCCCGTCGACGGTGACCGACACCCGACCGGACCCGCAGGCCAGGCCGATCCGGCACGGCCCGGGCGGGACCGGATCGGAAGAGGCGACCCGGGTGGCCGCCCCCCCGGAGACGACGGCGGCGACAGGGCGCCCGTCGACGAGGTAGAGGGCGAAGCCGTCGTGGCGGTCGCCGAGCGCGCACAGTACCCCGTCCTTGCCGCCGTCCACCTCGGCGGTCACGGTGAAGCCGCCCCACATCGGCGGCAGTGCTCCCTCGTAGACGGGGCCGCCGCCCGGCTCGTACACCGCCTCGGCAGGAGGCGGGTATTCGGGTGGGTGGAGGGCGACCAGCGATGCCGGGCCCTCGAAGAGCGGTAGCACCTGGTTGCGGCCTGCTTCCGCCCACCAGAGCCGCTCGAGATCGGCGACCCGCTGCGGGTACCGCCCCGACAGGTCGTCGGCCTCGGCGAAGTCGCGGTCGAGATCGAACAGGCTCCAGTGATCGGTGTCGAAGTCCTGGCTTCCGGTGATGTGGGACCTCTCGCCGAACATGGGCGACACGTAGTCGGTCGTGGCCTTCCACCCGTCGTGGTAGACGGCCCGGCTGCCGTGCATCTCGAAGTACTGCGTGGCGCGGGGGGAGGGGGCCTCCGGGTCGCCGAAGGTGGCCAGCAGGCTGGCCCCGTCGACCCGCTGCTGCACGACCCCGTCGACCGCGTCCGGCGCGGGGATTCCGATGGCCTCGAGCAGGGTCGGGGTCACGTCGACGGCGTGGCAGAACTGGGGCCGCACCGTCCCCGGCCCCACCACCCGGCCCGGCCAGTGCACGATCAAGGGCGTGCGGACGCCGCCCAGCCAGGCGTAGCGCTTCCACAGCTGCAGCGGCGTGTTCCCGGCCCACGCCCAGCCCCATGGATAGTGGTTGAAGGCGCGCCGGCCGCCGATCTCGTCGATGCGAGCCTGTGCCTCGTCGGGATCGCCTCCGTGACCCATCCACGCGCTCGACTCGTTGAGAGTCCCGGTCGCGGTGCCCTCGGCGCTGGCGCCATTGTCCGACAGGAGCACGACGATCGTGTCAGCAATGCTGCCAACTTTTTCCAGATACTCCAGCAGCCGCCCGATCTGGGCGTCCGTGTGGGTCATGAACCCGGCGAAGACCTCCATGTAGCGGGCGTAGAGGCGCCGGGTGCCGGCGTCGAGCGCGCCCCACTCAGGTACCCAGGGCGGGCGGGCCGTCAGGCGGGTGCCGACCGGCACGACGCCCATGTCGGTCTGGCGGGAGAACACCTCGTCGCGCAGCGCCTCCCAGCCGGCGTCGAAACGGCCGGCGTAGCGATCGGCCCAGACCGCCGGCACGTGGTGGGGGGCGTGCACCGCGCCGGGGGCGAAGTACATGAACCAGGGCTTGGCCGGCGCCGCGTGGTGCTGGTCGCGCAGCATGCGGATGGCCTGGTCGGCGAGATCCTCGGTCAGGTGGTACCCCGCGTCCGGGCCGGCAGGCGCGTCGATGACGGTGTTGTCGCACCACAGCTCCGGAGCCCACTGGTTGGTCTCCGCCCCGAGGAATCCGTAGAACCGCTCGAATCCCATGTGCGGGCCCAGCGGCCACCGGGCCATCGGTCCCGCCGCCGAGTACTCACCCCGGGGCGTGAGGTGCCACTTGCCGACGGCGAACGTGTTGTAGCCGTGGTCACGCAGGATGCGGGGCAGGAGGGCCGCCGACTTCGGGATCCGGCCGTGGTAGCCGGGGAAGCCGAGCGGCGTCTCCATCGTCATCCCGACGCCGACCGCGTGATGGTTGCGCCCGGTGAGCAACGCGGCGCGGCTGGCCGAGCAGATCGACGTGACGTGGAACCGGTTGTAGCGCAGCCCGCCGGCGGCCAGCGCGTCGATGCGCGGCGTCTCGATCGGCGACCCGAAGCAGCCCAGCTGGGCGAACCCGACGTCGTCGAGGACGATGACCAGTACGTTCGGAGCCCCCGCCGGCGGGCGCGGGTAGGCGACGAAGTCCGGCCGCGTCCGGCTCATGCGCCCCGTCACGGGATCAGAGCAGCCGGGCGGCCAGCGCCCCGGTGACCAGGGCGAAGGCACCCGACGTGGCCGCCGCCATCACCTTGGTCCGCGCCGACACGTCCGCGCCGGCGGTGAGGGCGACCCCGGTGTCGACCGCATTCATGGCTGCGGCCGCCACGAGGACGTTCGTCCGTCTCCGCCCCGGCGCCTCCATGAACAGCACCGCGCCGAGGGTGGCGGTGCGGGTGCCCCACAGCCGGGCGAGGAAGCGGAAGGGACCTGTGTCGGGCAACCCGTAGAGACGGATCAGGATCCGGGGCGCGGCCAGCCCGGCCAGTCCGAAGCCGATGGCTCCGGCCGCGACGGCGTTCCCTGCTGAACCGGTGCCGGACACGACCATGGAGCGAGGCATCCGGTCATGCAAGCACGCCCCGGGCCGGCCGTCCAGCGTCAGGGGCCGGGCGCGGCGGGGGGTGATGTCGAACGGGTGGCCGGCGCCGGGCCGGGCCGGGCCGCCGGGACGCGGTCCACGGTGAGCCGGCGCCGTCAGAACGTCAGTGGCAGTAGCCGTAGGGGTCGATCGCACCCGTCGTCAGACCGGCGACGATCCAGGAGTTGTGGGCTTCGTTCATGTAGGCCGCGGGGCAGGCGTCGGAGATGACGATGAGCTTCACGCCCGGGCACACCCCGGCCACGTTGACGCACGTCATGGCCTGGTGGCCGAGGGCGTACCCCGGGCACTCGAACTGGAAGCCGGGGGCCGAGTGGGCACCCAGATAGGCCAGCGCGGCGGCGCATCCGCCCCCCGAAGACAGTGGCGGGGCGGCCGGTGTCGTGCCGCGGGTGCGGGCCGCGCTGGCGACCGCAGCGGCCTCGGGCACCGGAGGCGCCGGCTTGGCCGCCGGGGCGGCATGGTGCGGGGCGGGCGCCGCAGGGCGGGGGGGCGCCGGCTTCGGGTGGGGGATCCGCAGGGCGGCGACGGTGTCGTACGCCACCGGCACGGCGGGGGCGGTGACGGCCGCGTTGGCGTGGGTCGTGTGGGCGGAGGCCACCGCCATCGCCCCCCCGATGGTCAGGAAGGTGACGGCGGCCGTCGAGACCAGCCGGCGGCCCCGTCGGCGAGGGTCGGCGGCGGCCGACCGGGGCTCGTCTGAGGCACCCCAATACATGCTCGAGTCGTCGGCGCGATGACGCCGGGCTTGACCATGAACCGGCAAAAGGGGCGATTAGGTCATTAAACGCGCAATGCCGGAAATACCCGAACGCCGGACCGGCCCGTTCCCCCGATTCGGGGCCGGGCCAAAGGGGGTAAATCAAGCCGTGACCCTTTTCGCGGATCGGTACGCACTGGGGCCCCTGATCGGGGCCGGGGGCATGGCGGAGGTGCACGAGGCCGTCGACACCCGCCTGGATCGCCCGGTGGCGATCAAGCTGCTGCGCCGTGACCTGGCGCACGACGTGGTCGTACGGTCACGCTTCGAGACCGAGGCCCGGCTGGCCGCCCGCCTCATCCATCCGAACGTGGTGGCTGTCTTCGACAGTGGCGACGAGTCCGGCCGGCCGTACATCGTGATGGAGCGGCTGCCCGGTGGGACGCTGGCCGAGCTCGTCGTCCGGGGTCCCCTGCCCGAGGCGGACGCCCGCCAGTTGGCCGACGAGATCCTGGCTGCCGTGGGGAGCGCCCACGCCGCCGGGATCCTTCACCGGG
>DATGAX010000172.1:0-4082 GCA_035312965.1 Acidimicrobiales bacterium | reverse complement strand
TCGCCAAGCACGTCGTGGCGTCGGGCGCCGCTCGCCGGTGTGAGATCCAGGTCGCGTACGCGATCGGGGTCGCCCGACCAGTCTCGGTGATGGTCGAGACGTTCGGCACCGAGACCGTTGACCCGGCCAAGATCAGCAGTGCCGTGCAGGACGTGTTCGACCTGCGCCCGGCCGCCATCATCCGCGACCTCGACCTGCGCCGGCCCATCTACCGGCGCACCGCCGCCTACGGGCACTTCGGCCGCAGCGAGAAGGAGTTCTCGTGGGAGCAGCTGAGCCGGCTGGAGGCCTTCAAGTCGGCGATCGGGGCGTAACGCCGCTGGCCCGCGTCGTCACCGACGTCGGGGGCATCGACAAGGAATTCGACTATCTCGTGCCGCCCGGGCTGGCCGGCGGCGCCGACGGTCAGCTGGCCGTGGGCACCGAGGTGCGGGTTCCGCTGGGGGGCCGGCGGGTGGGCGGCTGGGTGGTCGCCCGACCCGGCGCGGCACCGGGCGGGATCACCCTCCGACCAGTCGCCAAGGTGCGCGGCATCGGCCCGACCCCGGATCTGGTCGACCTGGCGGGCTGGGCGGCGTGGCGCTGGGCGGGCCGGCGGGGAACGTTCCTCAAGACGGCATCGGCCGACCACGCCGTGACCCGGCTGCCCGAGCGGGACGGGGCCGGCTCGCCCCGGCCGCCGGCCCGGCCCGGACGCACTCCGGTCGACCTGCCGCCCGGGCCCGGCGTGCACGTGGTGAGGCTGGCCCCGGCGACCGATCCGACCCCAGTGGTGGCCGAAGCGGCCCGGCGGGGCCCCGTCCTGGCCATCGTTCCCACCGCGGCGCGCGCCGCGGTCCTCGCCACCCGGCTGCGCCGGGCCGGAGGGGACGTGGCCCTGATGCCGGGGGACTGGCCGGCGGCCCGGGCCGGGTGCGCCGCCGTCGTGGTCGGCACCCGCTCGGCGGCGTGGGCCCCCTGCCCCGATCTCGGCGCCGTCGTGGTGATCGACGCCCACGACGAGGCGCTCACCTCGGAGGGGGCGCCGACCTGGAGCGCCCTGAGGGTGGCGACGGAGAGGGCCCGCCGGTCGGGGGTCCCGCTCTACGCCCTCAGCCCCTGCCCGCCTCTGGAGATCCTCGCCGCCGGTCGTCTCGTCCCCGCCGACCGGGGAGGCGAGATATCGGGCTGGGCCCTGACCGAAGTGGTGGACCGGCGAGGCGACGATCCACGGCTGGGGCTGTGGTCCGAGCGGCTGGTGACGCTCGTGCGGGGCGCGACACCCGGTCAGCGGGTGGCGTGCGTGCTCAACCGCACGGGGCGCATCCGCCTCCTCGCCTGCGCGGCGTGCGGGGAGCTGGCCCGTTGCGAGGTCTGCCACGCCGCGATGTCCTCGCCGGCGCCCGGTGCGCTCCACTGCCCGCGCTGCGGCCACGACCGCCCGACGGTGTGCCCCACGTGCGGGTCGACACGGTTCAAGGCCTTACGGCTGGGCACGGCCCGGGCGCGGGAGGAGCTGGAGCGACTGGCCGACCGGCCGGTCGGCGAGGTGACGGCCGCCACCGCCACCCTGCCCGGCGACGACGTGCTGATCGGTACCGAGGCCCTCCTGCACCGCCTGGATCCGGCGTCGGGGCTGGCGGCCGTGGCCTTCGTGGACTTCGACCAGGAGCTGCTGGCGCCGCGGGTGCGGGCCGCCGACGAGGCGTTGTCCCTCCTGGCCCTGGCGTCCCGGCTGGTTCGCGGCCGGACCGGCCGGGTGCTGGTCCAGACCCGTGCTCCCGACCACGCCGTACTGCGGGCCGCGGTGCAGGCTGATCCGGTCATCGCCCTGGAGGGTCAGGCGGAGCTCCGGCGGGCGTTGCGGCTGCCCCCGTACGCCGCGGTGGCGGTGGTGCACGGTGACGCCGCGGCGACCTGGGTCGGTGCGGTGGGAGCCGCCGCGGGCGGGGCGATCGAGGTGATCGGGCCCGACCCGGCGGGCCGGTGGATGCTGAAGGCGGCCGACGAGGCGATTCTGTGCGACGCCCTCGCCACGGTGCCCCGGCCGGCGCAGGGCACCCTTCGGGTGGCCGTGGACCCGGCCCGCCTCTAGCCTCGGCGGCGACGTGAGCGACAGCGACACCTCCGGGTTGACCCAGCTCGGTGCCCCGACGGGATACCGGTACGACCATCCCGACGCGGCCATCCTGGAATCGTTCGCCAACCAGCACGCCGGATCGCCGTGGGTGGTGGGCCTGGACTGCGCCGAGTTCACCAGCCTGTGCCCGGTGACCGGGCAGCCGGACTACGGGCGCATCCACATCCACTACGTGCCCGGGGCCCGCTGCGTGGAGAGCAAGAGCCTCAAGCTGTACCTGGGTGCGTACCGCAACCACGGGGCGTTCCACGAGGACTGCGTCAACCGGATCGCCGACGACCTGGTGGCGGTGATCGAGCCGAGATGGCTGCGCGTGTTCGGTGACTTCGCCGCCCGCGGCGGCATCGCCATCCGCCCTCTCGCGCTGCGCTTCGCCCCCGGCCTGAGCGACGACGAGCGGGCCGCGTGCGTGGAGCTGGTCGCTCAACACGACTCGAGCATGGGCCGGCGCCCGGCGCTCTAGCCGGTCCACCCCTTGCGCCTCAGCTCGTAGAGGGCGATGGCGGCGGCGGTGGCGACATTGAGCGAGCCCACCCGGCCGAGCAGCGGCACGAACGCCACCGCGTCGCAGGCGCCGAGGGTGGCGGGGGTCAGGCCGTGGTCCTCGTTGCCCAGCACCAGGCAGACGTCGGGGCCGGCCGTGACCTGATGGAGGGGCACCGCCTGGTCGGCCAGCTCCAGGCCGATCACGTGGTAGCCCTCTTCGCGCGCCGCGTCAGTGGCGTCCGGTCCCCCTTCGAAGACCGACCAGGACAGGTAGCGCTCCGTCCCCAGGGCGACCTTTGCCGCCTTGGCCGCGGCCGGGGAGGCGGTGGGGCCGGCCAGGTACAGGTGCTCCACCCGGTAGGCCGCCGCGGTGCGGACTATGGAACCGACGTTGTAGGGCGACTGGACGCCCTCGAGGAGCAGCGCCACCCGGCCCGGGCTGCGGCGGTTCCACTCCCGGTGCAGGCGCTTGAGGTCGGTCGGGCGCAGCTGCTTCACGGCCGCGTCACCTCGAGCAGCCGGTACCCCTTCCGCGACCCGACCCGGGTGACGGCCCAGCCCTCCCGGCCCAGCCAATCGGCAAGCGAGTCGGCGCCCAGATGCCTCTGCACGACCAGCCAGGCAGAGGCTGCCGGCGCCAGGCGGGGCAGCCACTCGCGGAGGAGCTCTTGCAGGGCGGCCTTGCCGATCCGGATCGGCGGGTTGGACCAGATTCCGCCGAACTGGACCGAGGCCGGCACCTCGGCGGGGTGCACCGCCCGGACCCGGTCGGCCAGGCCCAGAGCACCGGCGTTGGCGGTGGCCAGATCCAGGGCCCGCTGGTTGACGTCCACGGCCCAGACGGTCGAGTCCGGGTGGCGGCGGGCCAGCGTCACGGCGATCGGGCCGTATCCGCAGCCCAGGTCGAGGAGGTCGCCCACCGCATCGGGGCCCGGGTCGGCGCGCAGCAGCTCCAACGTGCCGGCGTCGACGGCTCCGGCGGAGAACACGCCCCGGTCCACCGCCAGCTCGACCTGGAGGTCGCGGAGCCGGAGCTGGACGTGCGCCGGGCGCGACGGCGCCCCCGGGGCGGGATCGAAGTAGTGGGACATGGACGCCACGACGCTATTGCCCGGCGCCGGTACTGTGAGAGGCGTGCCCGCGTACCAGATCCGGCTGTTCGGCGACCCGGTGCTGACCCAGCGCGCCAGCGAGGTGACCGACATCGACGCCAAGCTGGTCCGGCTGGCCGAGGACATGGTCGCCACCATGCACGAGGCGCACGGGCTGGGGCTGGCCGCCCCTCAGGTGGGCGTCCAGAAGAGGCTCTTCGTCTACCAGATGGGCGACACCGACCCGGTGACGATCGTCAACCCGACCATCACCGAGACGCGGGGCGAATGGGAGTACGAGGAGGGCTGCCTGTCCATCCCGGGCCTCTTCTTCCCGATCGTGCGGCCGAAGGAGATCCACCTCACCGGGTACGACCTGGCCGGCC
>DATGAX010000171.1:0-6518 GCA_035312965.1 Acidimicrobiales bacterium | reverse complement strand
TCACGGTCGACGTAGTCGTAGGCCGAGCGACGGGCGAACTCCCGGGCGAACTCGGCCAGCGCCTTGCGCCGGGGCAGGGCATCGGGACGGTCCTGGTGGGTGATGTTCTCCAACAGCCAGTCGACGTCGCCCGTCAGGTAGCGCATCCGAACGCCGAACCGGTATCCGTCCACCTGGGTGACCTGCTCGCCGGAGGCCCATTGCCACACCAATAGGGGGAAGTCCACCCCGCTGCGGACCGCCACCTCCAGCGATCCGGACAGGCGGGCGTTGATCTCCATCAGATACGGCCGGCCCTCCGTGTCGCGGCGGAACTCCACCTCGGAGTAGCCCTCGAGCCCCATGGCCTCTGTCAGGGCCAGCGCCGCCGGTCCGAGGTCCTCCGGGATGGGGATGCTCTCCCGCACCACCGACATGCCGCCCAACATCGGGGTCATCCTGTGGGCCACCTGGGCGAAGCGGGCCCGGACCCGGCCGCCGGCGTAGAGGAGGCTGACCGCTTCGCGCCGGCCGCCGACCCACTCCTGGGCCACCGCCGTGCTTCCCCGCTCCTCCAGCCACTCGACGTAGCCGGCCGCTTCGCGCTCGTCGAGCACGCACCGGGCCGTGACCCGCTCCGCCGTCCCGCCGTACTGGACCCAGGACTGTGTCGGCTTGATCACCGAGGGGAAGCCGACTTCGGCCAGCGCCGCCTTCACGTCTCCCGGGCCGAGCACCGGCACGCTGCGCGGCCCTACGATCCCGAGGTCGGCGGCCACTTTGAGCGTGGCGAGCTTGTCGTTGGCCAGGTCGAGGGCGGCCTCCGAAGCCAGCGCCACTCCGCAGCCGAGGTGCTCGAAGCCGTCCCGCCGCCCTTTGAGGACGGCGACCGAGCCGTCGTTGCAGGGGAGCAGCACCCGGGGGCGCAGCTCGGCCACCAGCTGGACCAGTGCGTCGACGTACCCCGGCTGGTCGTGCCTGATGCTCGGCAGCATGCCGCTCCACGACGCCCACCGGGAATGGAAGGCCGGCACCCGGAGGCGGGGATCGCAGGCATCGGGAGTCTCCGCTACCGCCACCCGCCGGCCGGCGCGCCCGAGCGAGCGCGTGGCGACGAGGGCCTGCCTCAGGTTGGCGTCGGAGATCAGTACGTCGGCCCCTTCGCCGGCCCGGGCCGTATGACGACCAGGTCCAGCTGATTTCACGTATCTCGTGTACATGTTCTGCCGTCGCGGGGGCAAGCCTGGTTCGCCTATTGCAGGCCGCGCTTCGGCGATTCTAGGTGCCCTTGTGGCCATCTCGCACGTGTCGGGCTCACCAAGCAGGACTTGTCTGGGGCGTCGACGAAGAGATCTCCCCGAAGCACAGGAGGCTCAATGACACCACTTCGTCGCCGCAAGACTGCCCTGGCGGGCGCTGCTCTCGCTCTTGGTTCCATCGGGACCGGGGCCGCCGTCGCGGCCACCCCGGCCGTTCCGGCCGTGCAATGGGTCGCGACCGCCACCCAGGCCTACAACACGTTCGGTGCCAAGCTGGTCGGGCCGGCCCCGGTCACGCAACAGCTCAACCTGGTCATCTCCCTGCGGCCGCGCCACCAGGCCGCAGAGACGGCCGCCCTGCGCGCCATGTACACGCCGGGCAGCGCGACCTACCACCAGTACGTGACGCCGGCGGAGTGGACGGCGGCGTACGGCCCGACCGCTTCCACCGTTGCTGCGGTCACCGGTTACCTGACCCAGCACGGGTTCACCAACGTGGACGTGCTCAGCAACCACCTCGTTGTCACGGCCACCGCCTCGGCGGCTCACGTCGAGTCGGCCTTCCATACGGTGATCTCCGACTTCCGCGCCGGGCCCGTGGCGTTCTATGCCAACACCGCCCCGGCGCTGGTGCCGAGCAGCCTGGCCGGCGCCGTGCAGGCCGTCCTCGGCCTCAACGACGTGCCGTTCCCGATGCCGCACCCCTCAGCGGTCAAGGCCCAGGCCGGCAGCCCCAACCTCAACGGTCTGCCTCCGGCCAAGTTCCAGACCACCTACGACGCCACGGGCACGCCCACCGGGTCGCACACCAACATCGCCCTCTTCACGGAGGGCAAGCTCAACACGGTTCTCAGTGACCTGCGCCTCGGCGAGTCGAAGAACCATCTGCCGGTGGTGGCCGTGAGGGTCATCCCGGTCGGCCCGCAGAGCGCCGACACGTCCGGACAGGACGAGTTCGACATGGACACCCAGTCCTCCACGGCCATGGCGACCACCGTCAACGGCCTCTACCTGTACAACGTGGGCTCGCTGATCGACTCTCAGATCGACCTGGCCTTCGCCAAGTTCGTGGCCAACGACTTCGCCTCCGCCATGTCCGCCAGCATCGGAGGTTGCGACGTCTTCCCGTACCTGGACGGCTCGATGGTCAGCACCGACGTCGTCATGCAGGAGGGCGCGATGCAGGGACAGACGCTGTTCGCGTCCTCGGGTGACAACGGCGACGGCTGCGCCTTCCTCGCCGCCACCGGCGTGCCCTCGTCCTTCCCGGGCACCAACTGGCCCGCCTCAGGCGAGTTCATCACCGCCGTCGGCGGCACCTCGCTCGTCGTCGACAACGCCGGCAACCGGATCCAGGAGGTCGGGTGGGTGGGATCGGGCGGCGGCATCAGCGAGACGGAGGCGCCGGGATGGTGGACCCAGGCCACCGATCCCGGCTTCTCGGCCGAGTTCGTCACCGGCGGTCGCGCCGTTCCGGACATCGCTCTCGACGCCGACCCGAACGTGGCCACTCCGGCCCAGATATATGTCAGCGGTCAGATCAGCTTCGTCGGCGGGACGAGCCTGTCGTCGCCGCTGATGCTGGGCTCGTGGGCCCGCCTCGAGTCGGGGGACGCCAACCGCCTCGGCTTCGCCCCGATGCCGTTGTACGCCCTGTACGACAGGGTCAACCCCGGCACGGCGGTGCCGGGCTCGCCCGTGCCCGTAATCGTCCCGTCTGCCGCCCCCGCCGCGGTGTCCGGCTTCACTGACATCGTGGTCGGCAACAACGGCCTCTACTCCGCCACTCCCGGCTACGACGAGGTCACCGGGCTGGGGGCGCCGGACATCGCCAAGCTCTACCGGGCCATCCACTAACGGCTGACCTCCACCGGTGTCACACCCCGCCCCGGCGGGGTGTGGCAGGGTGGGTCCGGTGGTCGGCGGTCCCAGCCGCGCAGTGCGGCATCTGCATTTCGCGCCCAAACCGAAACGGCGTCGGCCGCTCCGGTGGTTGGGTGCCGTACTGGTCGTCCTGGTCGTTCTGGCCCTGGCCGCGTCGGTGAAGGCGGCGACGGCCGCCAACCCCGCCCTGAAGGTCCGGGCCACGATCGCTCCGACCGCGGTGCTGGCCGGACCGGCCCCCCGACCGGCCTGGCCGGCGACGGGAGAAGCGGCCGTCGAGGTGGAGGGGCTGCCCCCGCTCGGGCACTCCGGGCCCACCACCCCGGAGCCGATCGCCAGCCTGGCCAAGGTGATGACGGCGTACGTGGTCCTGCGGGACCACCCTCTCGCCAGTGGGCACGACGGCTTCAGCGTGACCGTCGGCGGATCCGACGTCGCCGACTACGAGCAGAGGTTGGCTCAGGCCGAGTCAGTGGTGCCGGTGTCGTTGGGCGAGCAGCTGAGCGAGCGCCAGCTGCTGCAGGGGCTCCTCGTCGCCTCGGGCAACAACTTCGCCACCCTCCTGGCCGACTTCGACGCCGGCTCGGAGCCCCGTTTCGTCGCCAAGATGCAGTCGGAGGCGGGCCGGCTCGGGATGGGGCAGACGACCTACACCGACCCGAGCGGGCTCTCCTCGTCGACTGTCTCCGACGCGGCGGACCAGCTGGTGCTGGCCGCTCAGGCCATGACCGTCCCGGCGTTCGCCGAGACGGTGGCCATGACGTCGGTCACCCTTCCACTGGCCGGCACGGTGGCCAACTTCAACACCGCCGTCGGGTCGGGCGGCTACGTCGGGATCAAGACCGGGTCCGACTTCACCGCTGGTGGCTGCCTGATGTTCGCCAACCGGCAGGCCGTCGGTGGCCACCAGTTCACCATCCTCGGCGTCGTGCTCGGTCAGCGGCCGGGCCTGCACAGCACATCGACATTGATCGCGGCCGCGACAGGGGCGTCTACCGCGCTGGTCACGTCGATCCGGCCTGCGCTCGAGGTGGGGACCGTCGTACGGGCCGGACAGGTGGTGGCCGAGGTCACCAACCCGGAGGGCCGCCGCGTGCCGGTCACCACCGAGCGGGATGTGACGGTCGCCGGCTACGGGGGCACGACCATCCCGCTGTCCATCTCTCTGGAAAAAGTAGGCACCGCCCTGCATCGGGGCCAGGTGGTGGCTCTGGTGTCAGTGGCGGGGTCGGCGCCGGTTCCCGCGGTGGCCGGGTCGGCAATGGCACCGGTGTCCTTCGGCTGGAAGTTGGCCCACGACTACTGACCAGGGGCCTGCTGGCGGGGCACCAGGCGGAACGAGGACCGGTCCATCTCGCGCCCGTCGATGTGCACGCTGAAGAAGTACGGTCCGAGCTCGGGTAGCGGCAGCCCGAAGAGGGGCACCGCTACGGGCATCGTCGACTCGTCGCCGGGGACCATGCTCGGGACCCGCGCCGCGGAGAAGATGAAGACGATGGTGCCGAGGTCGCCCGGGTCGTGACCCTCCGGGAGCTGGTCACTCAACATGACCCGCTCCTGCCCTCCACCCGCCTCGGACACGAGCTCGATCGTCATGACGTGCTGGGCGTCCGTCTCGGTCCATGGGATCGACACCAGGATGGCGAGCGAGATGTTGACGGGGTAGGGCGCCGTCCCCGAGCCACTGGCCAGCAGCGAGATCCCGGCCCCTGTGATGAAGAGCTTGCCCCCGCTGACCTCCGCGAAGTCGCACAGCATGACTTTGGCGTCCACGGGCCCGAGGGTAGACGACGGCCCGGCGGGGCCTGTCCCCCGCCGGGCCGTCCGACGGTCCTAGCTCGAGTGGCGCACGGCGAACCCGGGGAGCGCCGGCCGCAGGTCGCGCGACCGCCGACCGGTCAGCCGCCCGACGGTGCGCCGGGAGCGGGCCGGCCGGTCCGGACGGTGAGCCGCCGCCCGGATCGCGTCCTCTCGCCGGCACCGGGCCAGCGCGAGCGCGATGTATTCATGGTTGTACACGGCTGATCACCTCCGGGGTGAAAGGTCTGGTGGCGGCTCGGGGATGAGCCGCTAGGAAATGAGGGCGGGAGCACCACTCCGTCGGGTAGACGGGCTGCCGCTGGGAAACTGATCGGGGCCATGGGCCATGTGCTCCTCCTCTCCACCTTTCGCCCGCCGCTCGGGTTACGCCGGGGTGACCCTCCGTTTGTACTCGGCGGAACGGTACGCGGCCAGCGATTTTCCAGTGGGGCGGGGCCGGCGCGCGAGTGTGTTGCGATGCGGATCATCGTGTACGGGGCAGGGGCCATCGGAGGTCTGGCCGGAGCCCTCATGGCGGAGGCGGGTGAGGACGTCCTGCTCATTGCCAGGGGAGCCCACGCCGGGGCCATCGCCCGTGACGGTCTGGTCATAGAGTCAGCCGAAGGGTCGCGGGCGGTGGCCATCCCGGTGGCGACCGAGCCGGCCGGCGCCGGCATCGAGCCGGGCGACGCCGTCCTGCTCGCCACGAAGTCACAGGACACGGCCGCGGCACTGGACGCCCTCCGGCGCGCCGCTCCCTCCGGTGTGGCGGTGGCGTGCCTCCAGAACGGAGTCGACAACGAACGGGCCGCCCTGCGGCTGTTTCCCCGTGTCTACGGGGTGTGCGTTATGTGCCCCGCCACCCATCTCGAGCCGGGCGTCGTGCAACAGAACTCGGTCCCGATTCCCGGGATGCTCGACGTGGGGCGCTACCCGGCGGGTCGCGACGCGACCGCGGGAGAGATGTCCCGGGCCTTTCGCCGGGGCGGCTTCGAGTCCATCGAAAGGGACGACGTAATGCGATGGAAGTACCGGAAGCTGATCCTCAACCTGGGGAACGCGGCGCAGGCCCTCGTGGGCGCCGGGGAGGCTGCCGACGTCGCCAAGCGGGCCCAGGAAGAGGGCGAGCAGGTACTGGCAGCAGCCGGGGTCGACCATGCCTCCGCCGTGGAGGATCGGGAGCGACGGGCCGACTTCCTGCAGATCCGTGAGATTCCGGGTCGGCCGTACCTGGGCGGATCCAGCTGGCAGAGTCTCCAGCGCGGCGCCGGATCCATCGAGAGCGACTTCCTCAACGGGGAGATCGGTCTGCTGGGCCGCCTCCACGGCGTCCCGACGCCGGTCAACGACGCTCTGCAGCAGCTGGCGTTCGAGACGGCCGCCCGGAAGATGCCGCCGGGGGTGATGTCGAGGGCCGACTTCGAGGCCCGGCTGGGCTGACCGGCCGCGAGCCGCTCCTATCGCCGTTCTCCTAGGATTCGCCGTCGTGAGCGACCCCGCCAAGCCCGACCCGGAGGACGGTTCGTCCGGCCGGGTCCCGACCCCAGTCCCGCCCCGTGCCGGCAAGAGCAAGGGCGGTGCCAAGCAGCCCGCTGG
>DATGAX010000170.1:0-2566 GCA_035312965.1 Acidimicrobiales bacterium | reverse complement strand
CCGCCTTCAACAGCGGCACCCCTGCCCTGCTGGTCACCGTGCTGCGCCAGGACTTCGGCATCGAGGTCAACCATGTGGCCGAGTTCAACTTCGACACCTTCCAGCAGGTGGCCGACGCGGTCGGCGGCGTCGAGCAGTGGTTTCCCGCCCCGGCCAAGGACAACTTCTCGCTGCTCAACGTGCCGGCCGGTTGCGTCAACCTCACCGGGGCGCAGGCGCTCGGCTTCGTCCGGTCCCGCGAGTACCAGTACTGGCTCAACGGTCAGTGGAACTACCAGTTCTACCCCGAGAGCGACCTGGCCCGGATCCAGCGCCAGCAGGCCTTCACCCGCAACCTGGCCCGCAAGGCGAAGAGCAAGTTCGGGCCGACCAGCCTGTTCGAGCTCAACAACATCATCGGGAGCATCACCCGCAACCTGACCCTGGACAACACCTTCGGCAATTCTCTGGTGCTGTCCCTGGCCCAGGACTACCGGTCGGCCGACCTGTCGACCATCCCGTCGTACACATATCCGGCCCGCAACTCCACCATCTCCCCCGGCGCCCTCGACCCCGATACGACGGCCGGCCAGGCCGTGGTCCAGGAGTGGCTCGACGTTGGGCAGCCCCCGCCGCCCCCCGCCTCGTCGGGATCGTCGGCCACGACGGCCGTCCCGCCGACGACCGTGGTGGCGCCGTCCACGGTGACCATCGAGGTGCTCAACGGCAGCGGAGTGGGCGGGCAGGCCGGCCGGGCCGGGCAGGATCTCACCGCGGCCGGCTACCGCGTGGTCGTGTCGGGGGACGCGCCCAACTTCGGCCTGGCCACGACGGAGATCCAGTACGCGCCGGACGCGCTCACGTCGGCCCGGCAACTGCAGAGCCAGCTCGCCGGGCCTTCCAGCCTGGTCCTGGATTCTGCCCTCACTCCTACCCCGTACAACCTGGAGTTGATCACCGGCACCGATTACAACGGGCTGAAGGGTCAGACCGCATCCACCGCGCCGGCGCCGACCACCACGACGACCATCGCCGGCCCCGCCTACGCCGGCACGCAGACGGTCAATCCGGCTTCGTCGTCGGTGTACGACGGCGTCTACGTCCCCCCCGGTCTCGAGCCCGGCCAGACCCCGCAGACATGTGGCGAATGAGATTTTGTCAGTGAACTGACAGATTTTTGGGGTAGCTACACTCACAAGACATGACGGGAATCATGGACGGACGTACGGCGCGGCGGGACCGCAACCGGACCGAAGTCGTCGAGGCGGCTCTGGCCCTCGTCGACCAGGGGGTGATGGATCCCTCCGTCGAGGACCTCACGGCTCGCTCCGGCGTATCGGCCCGCTCGATATTCCGGTACTTCGACGGCCTCGACGACCTCCGGCGGGAGGTCATCCGCACCCACTTCGAGCGGGTCCGCCCCATCATCGAGGTCGTGCCACCCGGCGACGGGTCGCTCGACACCCGCATCAAGCGTTTCGTCGACTCCCGCATCAGGTTCAACGAGGCGATCGCCAGCGTGGCGCCGACGGCGCAGGCCCGGGCCCGGTACGCCCCCGTGATCGCGGCGGACATTCAGGAGTACCGCCAGGTGGCCGACGCCTCGGTCCGGCGGCACTTCGGCCCCGAGCTCAAGACCCGGCCCAAGTCCGAGGCGGAGGACCTGATCGCGCTCATCGACGTGTTGGTATCTTTCGACGGGTGGGAGCAGATGACTCGGGACTATCACCGGTCGCGCAGCCAGATACGCCGGGCGTGGATGTCGGCGCTGGGGTCCCTGCTCGCCGGCTGAGCATCCGGGACATCGCCGAACGCCACTGGGCCGGCAAAGGAGATCTCGTCCACGAGCACCATCCCGTGGTGCCGGTCGCCGGCCGGCAGGCCGAGGAGCTGTCCGACGGGCTCCTCTACCTCAAGAGCCTGGCGTCGGTTTGCGCCCTCGACACCGGGGACGGGCTGGTGCTGCTCGACACCGGCTCGCTGTTCGACCGTGACGCGGTCTACGACGGGGTGCGGGCCTGGCGCCCGGATGTCCCGGTCGTCGCCGCGGTGTATTCCCACCATCACGTGGACCACGTGTTCGGCACGGAGCGCTTCGAGGGCGAAGCCGCCGGGCGGGGCTGGCCCCGACCGACGGTGTACGGCCACGCCGCCGTGCCCGACCACTTCCGCCGCTACCAGCGCACCGCGGGGTGGAACGCCGCCATCAACAAGCGCCAGTTCGCCCTACCGGTGGACGGGTTCAGCTGGCCGGTCGAGTACCGGTTCCCGGATGTCACCTACCACGACCGCCTGACCTTCCGCCGCGGCGACCTGACCTTCGAGCTGCACCACGGGCGGGGCGAGACCGACGACGCCACCTGGACATGGGTCCCGGAGCGGCGCATCCTGCATCCCGGCGACCTGTTCATCTGGGCCGTCCCGAACGCCGGCAACCCGCAGAAGGTGCAGCGCTACCTGAGCGACTGGGCCGTCTCCTTGAGGGAGATGGCCGGGCTGGGCGCCGAGATCATGCTGCCCGGCCACGGTCTGCCCGTCTTCGGGGCGGAACGCATCCACCAGGCGCTGACCGACACCGCCGCGCTGC
>DATGAX010000169.1:0-2905 GCA_035312965.1 Acidimicrobiales bacterium | reverse complement strand
CCTCGAGGTGCTTGGCCCCGGTGAGCATCCGGCACTCGGCCCGGTGGATGACCCCATATCCTCCGCCGCCAGGCTGGGTGCGGACGTATCGGCCGGTGGACACTGCTGCCTGATTCGACCGTTCCCCCTGTCACGCCCGGTGACACCTGCCGCGCCAGGTGGCACGCCCAGGTCAGCCCGCGCCCACCAGCCTTCGCCCCGGGTGCCGCATTGGCCCCCAGCCGAAGACCGGGGAGACAGTCTTCAGCTGCGCGGAGGACTCCCTCATGATGACGATCCCGGTCTCGCTTGTCGCGGGCGCTTTGCGCCGCCTCTTCGTGGTCATCGCGCTTGCCGAAGCCTGCGCCGCGGCACAGCCCCATCGGCCAGCGCTGTCTCAAACGAACTTGACGCTGATGGTGGTTGCGCAGATGCCGTTGCAACGACGCTGGCGACTGAGTCGGATCCGTGTCGGCGATGGGAGATCAGCCGTCGGGCGGTGCGGGCGCCTTCGCGACGGAGAGCCGCACCACGCGCCGGTGGAACCACATACCCGCGCCGAACAGGACGGCACCCCAGGGGCGGCCACGGCCCGGCAGGACCGAGGCAGATCGGTTCGGCACACGAGCGGGAAGGGACAGCGCGGAGGATGCGGGACGCCGGCTACTCGAGGCAGACGGCGATCCCACCGAGAGCCATGAGACGGGCTCGTCCTCGAGCCTGACCACGGGGCCGCTCCCGGGCCCAGGCGCTCCGGTGGAGACCACGCCGGCCTGAGGCGCATGAACTGCCAGCACCGGCTCATCTTCCAATCGGACGATGGGGCCGCTCCCGGGTGAGCTCATGCAGCTGCCTCCCTCTCTCCCAGGGAGTCTAGAGTCTGCCCCACGGCGTGGAGGCTGGGGCCATGAGCACGCGGCAAGACGAAATCGGCCGGCGGTCGTTCATCACCGCCGCGGGCCTTGCCGCCGGCGCTGCCATCCTGTGGCCCACTGGCTCGGCCGAAGCGGCCACGGACCCAGCCGACCTCGGCGTTGTCGATGCCCTCGCCATGCTGCGCAAGCGGCGGCTGTCCGCCACCGAGCTGCTCGATGCCTGCCTTCGTCGCATCGATGCCCACGAACCTGTGCTGAAGACGTTCGTGACCCGGACCACCGAGCTGGCTAAGCGTCAAGCCCGGGCCGCCGACCGCAGCTACGCCTCGGGCTCGGCACGGCCGCTGGAGGGCATCCCGGTCGGTCTCAAAGACCTCTACTACACCAAGGGCATCCTCACCACCGCCTCGTCCAACGTGCTGTCGGACTTCGTTCCCGACTTCGACGCCACAGTGTGGGAGCGGCTCCGCGGCGCGGGAGCGGTGCTGACCGGCAAGCTCAACACGCACGAGTTCGCCTACGGGACACTGACGCCTCCCACCAAGAACCCATGGGACGTGACCCGTAGCCCGGCGGGCTCATCGGGCGGGTCCGGCTCCGCGGTGGGCGGGCACCTCCTGCCCGCCGCCACCGGCACGGACACGGCCGGCTCCATTCGCCTCCCTTCGGGAGCGTGCGGCTGCGTCGGCATGAAGCCGACCTACGGACGGGTGTCCCGGCACGGAATCGTCACGTTGTCGTGGTCGCTGGACCACGCGGGCGTCCTGACCCGCACCGTGGCCGACTCGGCCTTCCTCCTGCACCTGATCGCCGGCCCCGACCCCGCCGACCCCACGGCGCTGTCCACCCCGCCTGGCGACTACCCGCTCACCCCGCCCCGGAGCCTGCGCGGAACCCGCATCGGGATGCCCACCAGCTTCTTCTGGGACGGCCTCGACCCGAGCATCGACTCGGTGGCGCGAGCCGCGGTCGGTCGGCTCACAGCCCTCAGTGCCACCGCCGTTCCGGTGGCCATGCCGCCCAGCCTGGCTGAGGTGACAGCGGCCGCCACGGCCGGCGATCCCGCCCGACCCAGCAGCTGGGTGGCGACGCTGGTGGCCGAGGCCAGCGCCTACCACCGAGGCCTCAAGCAGGAGCGAGCGGCGGGCTACTCCCATGACATCCTCGCCCTTGTCGAGGGTGGCGACGCCCTCCGGGCCACCGACTACCTGGTCCACCAGCAGGTGCGTGCGGTGTTCGTTCGTGATCTACGCCGTCTCTTCGCCGACCACCGGCTCGACGCTGTGGTGCACCCCGCCATGCCGATGCCCGTCGGGCCCCAGAGCGAGAAGGGTGGACCGCTGGGCTCGGGTACCGCGTCGCCCTCGGCGGCGTCGACTACCTTGACCTTCCCGTGGAACCTGTGTGGGTTCCCCTCCATGTCAGTGCCGGTGGGCCTCGACCAGCGCGGCCTGCCCGTCGGTCTTCTTCTCAACGGGCCGCCTCTCACCGAGGCCAACCTCTTCCGCATCGGGCTGGCCCTCGAGCAGTCCAGCGACTTCCAGTCGCGACGCCCGCCCATCCTCGCCTAACTAACTACTCCTGTTGGTAGCGCATCGGCCCAGAGCCCGTCCTGGAGGACACGCCGTTCACGGCTGCGGGGCCACACCTAGGAGTTCGGCGCTATCTGATCTTGGTCGAGGGTTGCAGCCGTGGCTCTCGTGGAGCAAATGGGCCGTTGGCATGCATCCGGCGTTCCACCTTTTCCACCTCGCGGCCGATGCCGGCTTCGATCTCGGCCTCCATGGCGACGGAGTGAGCGCGGACCTCGGAGGTGGCGGCCAGGGTCTGCTCGGCCGACAGACCGAGGTCCTGAAGGGCGTCACCGACTTGTGCCACGCGAGCGTTGGTGAACTCGTACTGCCCGTCGGGCCGTTGCCGGATGAGACCGAGGGCAACGGCACGCTCGAGTAGAGGCAGGGGATCGTCGACGCCCCACCTGCGGGCCAGCTCAGCCAGGTCGGCGATGGGTGGCCTCTCTTCGCGGAAGGGCGCCCGCAGGTCGCCCACGA
>DATGAX010000168.1:0-2144 GCA_035312965.1 Acidimicrobiales bacterium | reverse complement strand
GGGGCGGGGGACGAAGACGGAAGCCGGCACCCGGCCGGCCAGGCGGGCCTCGGCCCAGTAGGCCACCTTGACCGACACCGCACCGTAGGCGTCGTCGCCGGGCCCGGCGCACCAGCGCTCCCCCACCTCCCGCTGGACCATCACGAGCATTCGGTCCAGCGCCGGCGTCCCGTCGAGGAGGTCGGCGACGAGCGGGGTGGCGATGTTGTAGGGCAGGTTGGCGACCAGCACGGCGGCGGACCCCACGCCGAGCAGTTCCTCCCAGTCGACCTTGGTGGCGTCGGCGTGGACGAGACGCACCGCAGGCCGATCGGCCAGGACCTCCTGCAACACCGGCATCAGGTGACGGTCGGCCTCGATGGCGGTGATCTGGGCCCCGGTGTCGGCCAGAGCCAGCGTCAGGGCGCCCAGCCCCGGACCGATCTCCACCACCCGGTCGCCGGGGCCGACCCCGGCCAGGCGGGCGATGCGCCGCACCGTGTTCGGGTCGGCCACGAAGTTCTGGCCGAGAGCCCGGCTGGGCCGGACCCCGTGGCGATCGAGGAGGTCGACGACCTGGGCCCGGGTCAGGGTCACGCCGGGAGCCGGAAGGCGGCCGTGGCGTTGGCCCACGTGGCGGCGGCCACCTCCTCGACCGGGAGCTCCTTGAGATGGGCGACCGCCGCCCCGACCAGCGGTACCAACGCCGGTCGGTTGGGACGGCCCCGGTGCGGTACCGGCGCGAGGTAGGGACTGTCGGTCTCCACGAGCATCCGGTCGAGGGGGCACAGCCGGGCCGCCTCCTGGACGTCGGTTGCCTTCTTGAACGTCACGATGCCGCTGAACGACAGGTACGCGCCGGCGTCGAGGGCGCGCCGCGCCTCTTCGGGGCCGCCGGTGAAGCAGTGCACCACCCACCGGTCCGGCGGGGGCTCCGAGGCCAGCACCTCGAAGGTGTCGTCCCACGCCTGGCGGGTGTGTACCACCAGGGCCAGATCGCGGGAGCGGGCCAGGGCGATCTGGGCCGCGAAGGCCTCTCGCTGGGCGTCGCGGGGCGAGTGCTCGTAGTAGTAGTCGAGGCCGCACTCCCCGACCGCCACCACCTTGGCGCCCGGCCCGTCGAACAAGGAGAGGATGCCGCCCACGCCGAGGGAGGCCTCGTGCGGGTGCAGGCCGATGGTGGCGTAGACGTCGGGGTGGCGGTCGGCGGCAGCCACGGCCTGACCGGATGTGACAGCGTCGGTGCCGATGGTCACCAGGCGGGTGACGCCGGCGGCCGCCGCTTCGGCCACCGCGTCGTCCTCCACACCCTCGTAACCCAGATGGCAGTGGCTGTCGGTCCACACGGCCCGCTCAGCCCTGGAGGCGCGGGAACAACGGGGCGCCCTTCTCGACCGGCAGACCACCCGGGTAGCCGCCCCATGCGGCGGCTTCGGGGAGGCGCTGCTCGGTGACCGCGCCGGTCAGTCCGATGCGGCGCCAGATCTCCTGCGCCGCCCTGGTGAGCGCCGGGCTGGACAGCAGGGCGACCAGGCGCAGCACCTCGAGGGCGTCGCCCAGCACGGCATCGACGGCCGGCCCGGGCTCCGCCTTCCACGGCTCGGCCGCTTCCAGGGCCGCGTTGGCCTCGCGCACCAGGCGCCATGTGGCCTCGAGGGCATCGCTCGGTGCGATCCGATCCCACGCCGAGGCGGCGGCGGCGTACACCTCCGCGGCGACCCCGCCCAGCCGGCTGCCGGGGTCGGGGGCGGGGCCGATGCCGCCGCACTTGCGCTCGACGACGGTGGATACGCGGGCCAGAAGGTTCCCCAGGTTGTTGGCCAGGTCGGAGTTGTAGCGGGCCACCATCCCCTCGTAGGAGAACTCGCCGTCCGGGCCGAAGGTGGTGTCGCGCAGGAAGTGGTAGCGGTACCCGTCCACACCGAAGGTGGGGAGGAGGCTGGCCGGCGATATCTGGTTGAAGGCGGTCTTGGACATCTTCTCGCCCCCCACCAGGAGGAAGCCGTGGACGGCGATCCCCTTGGGCGGGTCGATGCCGGCCGCCATCAGCAGCGCCGGCCAGTAGACGCAGTGGAAGCGAAGGATGTCCTTGCCGATGACGTGGTGGGCTTCCGGCCACCATGCTTCGAAGCGCTCCTGATCCTGTCCGTACCCGACGGCGGTGG
>DATGAX010000167.1:0-2299 GCA_035312965.1 Acidimicrobiales bacterium | reverse complement strand
ACTGCGGCCCCGACTGGCTGCCCTCCCGCCCCACGCCCGCGTCGTCACCACGGGGTATCCGGTACCGGGCTGGCTCCCTCACGACCTCGGCGATCGTGTCTACCTCTATCGCATGCCCCCTGACGAACAGCCCGTCGACCGCCGGCTGCGGGGCTGGGTGAGTGCCGGCGCTCTGGTGAGTGTGTCCCCCGGCGCCCCGGCGCTGGTGGCGGTGAAGCTCCAGACCGGCGGTGGAAGGGTGGCGGTGTCCGTGACCGGCCGGGGGCTCGACGGTTGGCTGGCCGTCCGGCCGGGCGCCGATGACGTCGCCCCGGGCGAGCCGGTCGTCGTCGACCTCCGGTTCGAGGGGGCCCCGGAGGGCCGGGAGGCGTCCGGGACTCTGGAGGTGGACAGGGCCGGCCCGTTCCGGCTCTTCGCCGTCGCCGACGGCGGCGACCCCGGGATCTGGGGGCTCTCCGAGTCGGGCTGCGACCTCGTCGCCGGCTCGATGGCACAGGGCCGGGTGGCCTCCGTGCTCGACGAGGCGCGGCGGAGAACCACCCCGGCCTAGCGGTCGGTCGCTTCAGCCGCTCTGACCGGCGCCGGCCGCGAGTTAGGACTGATTGAGCGTGAACCCTTCATAGCCTTTGGCTGCCACGTAGTCGCAGATCTGGCGGTAGGGCCCGACGCCGCCGAGGAAGATCGGGAAGCTGCGGACCTTGCCTTCGATGTTGGCCCCGGTGTACCAGGAGTTCCCGGTCGGCCAGACCGTGAGGTTGGCCACCGTCGCCACCTGCCGCATCCATTGCTCCTGGGCGTCGTCGGTCGCTTCGACCGTACGGTGGCCCTCGGCGCGGGCGGCGGCGAGGCAGTCGGCGATCCAGTCGACGTGCTGCTCGATCGACACGACCATGTTCGACAGCACCGACGGGCTGCCGGGCCCGGTCACCATGAACAGGTTGGGGAACCCGGCGGCGGCCACGCCCAGATAGGCCTGCGGCCCGTCGGCCCACTCATCGCGGAGCGTACGTCCGGCGCGGCCCCGGATGTCGATGGCCAGCAGAGCGCCGCTGATGGCGTCGAAGCCGGTGGCGAAGACGATGCTGTCGAAGGTGAAGGCCTCGGCGGCCGTCCGGATCCCGGCGTCGGTGAACTCCTCGATCGGCGTCGCGCGCACGTCGACGAGGCGGACGTTGTCGCGGTTGAAGGTGGCGTAGTAGCCGGTGTCGACGCACAGCCGCTTGGAGCCGATGGCGTAGCCCCGGGGGCTGAGTGCGTCGGCCACCGCGGGGTCGGCCACCGTCGAGCGGATCTTGCTCCGTACGAAGTCGGCCACGATCTCGTTGGCCGAGCGGTCGAACATCGTGTCGGGGAAGGCGAGGAGCAGCCCGACGCCGCCGTACGCCCAGCGGTCCTCCAGGGCCCCCCGGCGTTCCTCGTCGGTACAGGCGGCGGCCGCCTTGTCGTTGGGGAGGATGTGGATGCCGGTGAAGCTGGCCCGGTTTTCTTGGCGCAGCTGCGGATAGCGGGCCTTGATGTCCCGCTGGTACTCCGGATCCAGGGGGTGGTTGTGGGCGGGAACGCTGAAGTTGGCAGTGCGCTGGAAGACGACCAGCTCCGAAGCCTGCTCGGCGATCAGGGGGACGGCCTGGATGGCCGACGAACCCGTCCCGATGACCGCCACCCGCTGGCCCCTGAAGTCGACCCCCTCGTGGGGCCATCGGGCCGTGTGGTACGTGCGGCCGGCATAGTCGTCGATACCGGGGTAGTCGGGGGTGTTGGGGGTCGACAGGCAGCCGGTGGCCATCACGCACCACTGGGCCGAGATGGTCTGGCCGTCGTCGGTGCGCAGCGACCATCGCCCCGCCGCCTCGTCGAAGTGGGCGGCGTCCACCCGGGTGTCGAAGCGGATGTCGCGCCGCAGGTCGAAGCGGTCGGCGACGTGGTTGAGGTAGGCGAGGATCTCGGGCTGGGTGGCGTAACGCTCCGTCCAGTCCCACTCCTGCTCCAGGTCAGGGTCGAAGGAGTAGGAGTAGTCGATACTCTCCACGTCGCAGCGGGCGCCTGGATACCTGATCCAGTACCACGTGCCGCCCACGTCGGCGCCGGCCTCGATGGCCCGGACGGTGAAACCCCGGCTCCGCAGCCGGTGCAGGGCGTTGAGCCCGCCGAACCCGGCTCCGACCACGACAACGTCCACAATGTCAGTTTGGAACTCATTCACGGTGGACATCCTCGCAGGCAGGAAACGGACTGATCAGGACGAACCTACCTGGGGGCTCAAGCTCGCGGCTCGGAAGGTCGAAGCCAAGGGCTGAGA
>DATGAX010000166.1:0-2993 GCA_035312965.1 Acidimicrobiales bacterium | reverse complement strand
GAGGAGGACTTCGTCCCCGCCACCGAGTCGGTCTTCCTGTGGGTCCCGCCGGCTCTGGCCCTGACCGATCTGATCCTGCACGGGGTGTTCGACCGCCATCCGGGGCTGCGCTTCGGCGTGGTCGAGCTCAGCTCCATCTGGGTCCCCCAGTTCCTCCTGATGCTGGACGGCGGTTCGGACTTCACGGCCCGGCTCAACGGTCGACCGGTCGCCGAGCTGGCCCGGCGACCCAGCGAGTACTTCCTGGATCATGTCCGGGTCTCCTCGTTCGCCTACGAGGATGCGGCGCGCCTGACCGCCAAGACCGGGGACGTCTTCATGCTGTGCAGCGACTATCCCCACTCCGAGGGGACCGCGGATCCGCTGGCCGACTACGCCCGCTCCGGCTGCCACGCGGGCGAGCTTCCCGGGCTGTACGGGAGCAACGCCCTGCAGCTTCTCGCCCAGCCGTCCCTCAGCTGACGCCGGCGCCGCCCGCCGTCCGGCGCCAGGCCATCGCTACGGTTGGACGATGGAGTTTCAGGACGTAGTGCTCCGCCGGCGCATGGTGCGGGACTTCTCGAGCCAGCCGGTCCGCCGCGAGCTGATCGACCAGCTCGTGTTCAACGCCACCCGCCGCCCGTCGGGCGGGTTCAGCCAGGGCTCGGCGTTCGTCGTGCTGACCGAACCCGGAGTGCGGCGGATGTTCTGGGAGACGACCAGCGGCCCGGAGTGGCGGGGCGAATCCGAGTCAGAGCCGCTGACCCGAGCCCCGGTGGTGATCCTGCCTCTGGCCAACAAGCAGGCCTACCTCGACCGTTACGCTTTGCCCGACAAGGCGCACACGCCCTTGTCGAGCCAGGATCACTGGCCGGCTCCGTACTGGGACATCGACACCGGGTTCGGTGTCATGCTGATCCTGCTGACCGCCGTCGATCTGGGCTTGGGCGCCCTCTTATTCGCCATCTTCCAGGGGGAGGCGGAGCTTCTCCGCACCCTTGGGGTGCCCGCCGGGTACCGGGCCATCGGCGCCATCGCGGTGGGCCATCCCACGCCGGGCCGGCGCTCTGTGCCGGAGTTGCCGACCGGTCGGCGCCCCCTCGACGAGGTCGTCCGGTGGGAGCGTTGGTGATCATGGAGCAATCTCGTAGCGACCCGATCGCGGCGGAGGCAGAATGGGGCGTGGTCGCCGACTTCCTGTCCTTCGCGCTGGCCGGCGCCCTCGTCGTGCTGATACCCGGCCCGGACACCCTGGTGGTGTTGCGCAGCATCGTCCTGTCCGGGCGCCGGGTGGCGGCCCGGACCGCCCTGGGGGTGCTGACCGGCCTGGTCATATGGGTCGTCGCCGCCGCCTTCGGCCTCACCGCCCTGCTGCGGGCCAGCCAGGACGGGTACGTCGCCCTCCGCATCGCCGGCGCCGCCTACCTCCTCTATGTCGGAGCGCAGGCTCTGCGCAGCCGGGTGCTCGGACGGCCGCTCGAGGCGCCACCCGGCCGATCGCTGGTCGGGCGGGGCTACCGGGCCGGCCTGATGACCGACCTGCTCAACCCCAAGGTGGGCGTCTTCTTCATCACCTTCTTCCCGGCCTTCATCCCCCGTCATGCTCAAGTGGCGGCGACCACCATCGGGCTGGGCGTGATCTTCGTGGTCGAGACGGCGTTCTACTTCGCCGCCATGCTGGTGTTCGTACGTCGCCTGACGGCGTGGATGAGCTCCGAACGGGTCCGCCGTCGCCTCAACCGGGCCACCGGAGTGGTGCTGATCGGGTTCGGCGTGCGGCTCGCGGTCGAGGGCTGAGGCTCCGGGCCGGTCCGGAATGGACTAGGAAGGCGGTGTGGCCGACGACGCCCGCCCCGAAGCCGAGCTGACCGCCGAGGGCCCGGCCCGGTCGTCGGCGGGGATTCCGTCGGTGGCGTCCAGCCTGCGGTTGTCTCTGGCTGAGATGGGCCCCCGTCGCTCGGCCCGGTCGCTGCTGAAGCTCAACCATACCGACGGGTTCGACTGCCCGAGCTGCGCCTGGCCCGACCCGGACCCGGACCGGCGCAAGACGGCCGAGTTCTGCGAGAACGGCGCCCGGGCCGTCGCATGGGAGGCGACCCGCAAGCGGGTCGACCGGGTGTTCTTCGCCGCCCACCCCGTGCACCAGTTGCGGGGCTGGGACGACCACCGGCTCGAGGGTGCGGGCCGGCTGGCCGAGCCCATGCATCTGGCACCCGGATCGGACCACTACGCCCCGATCTCGTGGGAGGACGCCTTCGCCCTCGTGGCGACCCGGCTACGGGCCCTGCCCGATCCCGACCGGGCCGTGTTCTACACCAGCGGTCGGGCCAGCAACGAGGCCGCCTTCGTGTACCAGCTGTTGGCTCGTCGCCTGGGCACCAACAACCTGCCGGACTGCTCCAACATGTGCCACGAATCGAGCGGCGTGGCCCTGACCGGAACTATCGGGATCGGGAAGGGCACAGTGACCCTCGCCGACATCACGGACCACGCCGACCTCATCCTGATCGCGGGCCAGAACCCCGGCACCAACCACCCCCGGATGCTCAGCGCGCTGGAGGAGGCCAAGCGGCGGGGGGCCCGCGTCATCGCCGTCAACCCCTTGCCCGAGGCGGGATTCGGTCGCTTCAAGAACCCGCAGAAGCTGCGGGGCGTCATCGGCCGGGGGACCGTTCTGGCCGACCGTCACCTGGCCATCCGCGTCAACGGCGATCTGGCCCTCTTCAACGGCCTCAACTCGATCCTGCTCGAACGGGAGCGGGGCCGACCGGGGAGGGTGCTGGACGGCGACTTCATCGCCCGTTACTGCGAGGACTTCGATGCCGCCGCCGAAGGGTGGCGGGCGCTGCGGTGGCCCGAGCTGGAGGCCATGAGCGGGGTCAGCCGGCACGAGGTGGAGGATCTGGCCGACGAGGTGATCTCCGCCCGCAATGTGATCGTGTGCTGGGCCATGGGCCTCACCCAGCACCGCAACGCGGTGGCCACCATCCGCGAGATCGTCAACTTCCTCCTCC
>DATGAX010000165.1:0-2627 GCA_035312965.1 Acidimicrobiales bacterium | reverse complement strand
GCGGTCACCGAGGTCGTGCACGGCGTCGGCGATGGCGTCGAGCATGGAGTCAGTGACCGCATTGAGCTTCTCGTCGCGGGTGAAAGTCACAGTGAGGACGCCGTCGGCCTCCACGCGCCGGAAGTCAGCCATCGATCAACTCGGAAGCCTGAGCCCGCCGGCCCGGGTACCAAAGAGATCCTTGGCGAACACGTCGCCCAGCTTGGTGGCGTCCCAGTGCTTGCCGTTGCTGCTCACCTGGGCGGGCGACCGCCATCCCTCCATCACCGAGAGCTGATCGCGCACCGAACGGACGACCTGACCGCTCACGTGACCGGCCTCAGGGCTGGCCAGCCACGCTACGACCGGGCTCGAAATCGACGGGTCGTTCGGATCGAACTCGCCCTCAGGGCGCTCGTCGGGCTCGATCGGAGTGCCCTGGCTCACACCCGCAGACAGCCGGGTCACCCCACCGGGGCTTATGGCGTTGACGGTGACGCCGATGCTGGCCAGCTCGAGGCTCAACGTAAGAGTGAGGCCGACGATCGCCGCCTTGGCCGGCGCATAGTTGGTCTGGCCGAAGTTGCCCAGCAGCCCGGCCCCCGAGGTGGTGTTGATCACCCGGCCGTAGACCTTCCCCGTGGGCGATTCCTTGGCTTGCTGGCGCCACTTGCGCGCCGCGGCCCGGCTGGTCAGCCAAGTACCCCGGAGGTGGACCCGCATCACCAGGTCGAAGTCGTCGGCGGACATGTTCCAGATGGTCCGGTCACGAACGATCCCGGCGTTGTTGACCAGTATGTCGAGTTGCCCGAATTCCTCGAAGGCGCGGGCGACCATGGCGTCGGCCTGCTCCTCATCGCCTACGTCACCGAAGTCGGCAACGGCGGTCCCGCCCCTCTTCGTGATGATTTCCACGACCCGTTCGGCGTCGCGTCCCTGTCCCTCTCCCGACACCGAGCTTCCCAGGTCATTCACCACCACCGTGGCCCCGTGGCGGGCGAGCTCCAGCGCGTGGCCGCGCCCGATGCCATGGCCGGCACCAGTGACCAGGGCGATCTTTCCTTCGAGCAAACCTGTCATGTCGAGCGTTCCTTCGGTGTGGTCGTGCCGTTCCGGGTTACTGGATCACACCGGCCGGAACACCGGCACGGTGAGTTCCTCGGCGATCTGGCGGTACGCGACCTCGACGTCTTGGCCCACACGCAACTCGGCCGGATCGCAGTCCACGATGGTGGTCATGACCCGCGGTCCTTCCTCGAGGTCGACCACGGCAGCCACATAAGGCAACTGCTCGCTGAACGGATGCATGTCGTTCACGTAGACGGTCGAGTAGGTGTAGAGGGTGCCGCGTCCGCTCGCTTCCTCCCACTCGACGTTCTCGCTCCAGCAGAACGGGCAGAACGGCCTGGGATAGTGATGCGCTCGCCCGCACTCCTGGCACCGGGCGATCAGGAACCGCCCGTCCCTGGCGGCGTCCCAGAACGGGCGGTTCTCGTCCTCGATAGTCGGTAGGTCGGCGCGAGGAGTGGCAGTGAGGTCGCTCATTGGACCACGCCATCTAACAGGAGCGTCGCGGCCATCGCAACGCCCGTCGCCAACTGGGCGATGTCAGTACCATTTCCTCCGCGACTGCTCCAACGGTGCCCCTTGCTCCTCACGTAACTTCGATGGGCGTGAACGTCGGCCAGATGCTCTTGACCACGGCCCGGCGGTTTCCAGACCGTCCGGCCCTGAGCTGGGGCTCGAGAACACAGTCCTACTCGGAATTGGCGTCGAGGACCGACCGGCTGCGGCGGGGCCTCTCCACCCTCAGCGTGGACAAGGGCGACCGGGTGTGCCTACTGATGCGCAACCGGCCCGAGCTGATCGAGACCATGTACGCCTGTTTCCTCAGCGGTGCCGGTCTGGTTCCTCTGAACGCCCGACTCACCGCCGCCGAGGTCGCCTACCACCTGGCCGATGCCGCCGCCAAGGTCATCGTCACCGACGAGGAGGGGGCCGCAGAGTTGATCGGGGCGGATCTCGGATCGGCGTCGGTCGTGGCCACGGGGACCCCGGCCGCCCCGTTCGTCGCGTACGAGTCCCTCCTGGGTGACGCGCCGGCGACGGAACCCGATTCGCCCGCCGACGTCGGCCGTGACGACCTGGCGTGGCTCTTCTACACGTCTGGGACGACCGGCCGGCCCAAGGGGGCCATGCTCAGCCACGGGAATCTCGGGTTCGTCGTTGCGTCCTGGCTGGCCGACCTCACACCGATGGACGAGAACGACGTCGTACTTCACGCCGCCCCCCTCTCACATGGGGCCGGCTTCCATGCGCTGGCCGCCACCGCCCGCGGCGCCCGGCAGGTCATGCTCCCAGCCGCGTCGTTCGACCCTGTCAGCGTCATCGATCTGATCAGAACCGCGGGTGTGACCAATACGTGGATGGTCCCGACCCAGATCGTAATGCTGGCCGACGCCGTCCAGAGCGGGCGCGCATCGGCGGAGATGCCGGCCCTCCAGCGGGTTGTGTACGGAGGCGCTCCGTTCCCGCCGGCCGAGCTGCGCCGCGCCCTCGAGACCTTCGGGCCGGTCTTCGTCCAGCTCTTCGGCCAGGGTGAGACTCCGATGACGGCGACCGTGCTCTCCCCCGCCGACCACGGAGTC